>CAZKSG010000068.1:0-21397 GCA_964555335.1 uncultured Anaerolinea sp. | reverse complement strand
TCATCGCCATATTCTTCGTAGAGATGCAAAATACATTCAGTGTCTGAACGGGTGCGAAATTCGTGTCCTTTTTTAACCAGATCAGAATATAGTTCCGGAAAATTATGAGACTCACCGTTGAAGATGATCCACAAGGACTCATCCTCGTTGGGGATCGGTTGATCGCCGCCTTCCACGTCGATGATGGCGAGACGTCTCATTCCCAAACCAACGCCTGACTCTGCATGGAAACCGTCGCTATCCGGACCACGATGGATGATGGTCCTCGTCATTTTTTCCAGCAGATTCTTTTCGGGTGTTTGACCGTTCGAGGGGGAAATACCGCAAATACCACACATAAATTTATTTTACCTTATCTAATAAATCGGCATATTTCGACGCTGTATTCTCCCAGCTGTAGTGCTGTTCGACGCGTCGATGTGATGCAATGCCCATATTTTGGCGCAACGCTGGGTTTGGGAGGAGTTCCTGCAAAGCACTACGCAGCATTTCTATATTTTCAGACTTTACAAGGATGCCTGTTTCATTGTGTACGACCAACTCTTCATTACCTGCGATCCGTGAAGCGACGACGGGAAGTCCGCTGGCCATGGCTTCGAGTACAGCGTTAGGCATCCCCTCATGGCGTGAAGGGAACAGGAAGATATTGGACTGTTTGTAACATTGAACCAGTTCTTCGCGCGATTGCCAGCCACGAAAAATGACACGGTCGTTTAGTCCATATTCGGTGGCCAATGCTTTCAGTGCGTCCATTTGCGGGCCATCGCCGACGATCTGCCACTGCCAATCAAGATGTTTCAGCCCGGCAAGCGCGCGGATGCCGAGATCGAATCCCTTTTGGTGAACGAGACGTCCCACCGATAACAGCCGTGGAAATTGCCACTCGCGTTCGTTCGTCGAGTATTGGGCGAGGTCCACACCGTTGGGAATGATAGGGATCTCGAAGCGCGGATCAAAAGCGCAGGCAAGGTCGCGCAATCCATTGCTATTGGCCACGACTGCAGATGCATTCTTCCACACGATGCGCAGGAAGGGTCCCAGGATCTTATGGTAGACATGAAAATCATACGGGCGGAACCCGGGCACATCGCCGCCACGCAAGGAAACCACATACGGGATCTTGAATAACTTCCCAAGAAGCAAAGCGACCATACCCGAGGGAACACCGAAAAAGGCCAGGGTGGCATTTGGTCGGATGTGCGGGACCATGCGCAGGGTCCAGAAGGAGGCGAAGAGGATAAAAATGACCTGCTCCAGTGCACCAGAGCGGTCGGGTCTCCGACGCAGGGCAGGGATGCGATGGATAGTCAGTTTTCCATCTTGTTCAAGGGCAGGCAGGTTTTGAAAACGCGAGGTGACAACGGTCGTCTCATGTCCCATGCGGGCAAGTTGTTGAGCAATGTGGGCGCTGGCATTCCCGGCGCCACCGCCGATGGGCGGATATTCGCTGTTGATGAGTAAGAGACGCATTCGATAAAACCCGTTTTTCAAATATCCACTACAACTGAATCGAATCGATTGAGGATTTTTTCTCAGTCATTGCAGCCAGCGCAGATGGCAGGAAAGCCGCGCCAGGCAAACTAGAAAGCACGAAGTAAGCGCGGATCAGTACACCTACCGTCAGGCTCATGGCAGGTGTCACCCCCGCTACCGTGGAGAACAAATAGGTGAATGAGAGTTCCTGCAATCCATATCCGTTAATCGAGATCGGGATCAGAGTAATGAAATAGGTGAGGCTCCACAATCCTGCGATCATCCAAAACGAGACGTGCGTTCCCAGATCATCCATGAATAGATAGATCGAACCGAACAAGCAAAGCATGTGGACCCAGGTGAACACCAGGGAAAGCAGAAGCGACCCCGGTTTTCGGATCCAGATGGAAAATGTTTCAAGAGTACGTTTGATAAATGCCCATGGCTTTTGCAGCATGGCAAGAAACGACAGGTCTGAGGCGGCACCAGGCAGAATATTCCACGAATACACCAATCCAATGGGGGCGGTCATGATCATGCCGATCATGCCGATCAAACGGTCAGCTGCAATGGACGCCAGACACACCGCACGGTCATACCCCATTTGCATGGCACCGGCCAGCCGCAATACATCTCCTCCAACAGTGGTGGGAAGAAAGTTCGTCGCGAACAGACCGGTAAAGGTCAGCATCAGGCTGTCCCTGAAACGGATATCGATCCCCCCGGAGCGAAGAAGGATATGCCAGCGATAGGTGACGGCAACCCGGGAGATCAGGAACAGGACTGCCACCCAGATGAGATCTGTGACTTTGATCATTCGCATGGCAGACAGAATCTCGTTCCACCCCCCCTCTTTCAACAAGAGAACCAACAAGGCAATCGCCAGTACCGTCCCTACAACCTGCAGAATGCGCCGCCGATTGCTCGATAACCATGAAAGCATGCTTACTTCTTTCCCAGGATCGTTCGTACTGTATAGGTTGGTTTGCTTTGCGACTCGTGATAGGTCCTTGCCAGAAGTTCGGCGATCAGTCCCATCAGGATGGATTGAAAACCCAGAATAAAGAACATGACACCTAATTGAAAGAGAGGCGAACCCAGCACAGGAACGTTGTCCAGAAGACGCCGGATAAACAAATAAAGCATCAGGATGCCACTGCCGGTGATCAACAACATGCCTGCTCCGCCAAACAGGCGGATGGGCTTATGGGCATAATCGAGCAGGAACTTAACTGTGAACAGGTCGAGGATCACCTTTAATGTTCTATCCAGTCCGTACTTTGCCTTGCCGAATTTGCGCGGGTGATGATGGACCGGCAGTTCCGTGATCTTCGCTCCGACCGAATGGGCGAATACCGGGATAAAGCGGTGCATCTCGCCATACAAACGGAATCCCTCCAGGGCTTCGCGTCGATACGCCTTGAGTGTACATCCATAATCGTGCAGGTGTACCCCTGTCACCCAGGAGATCAATCCATTTGCCAAATTGGATGGGATCGTACGTGTCAGCCGATTGTCTTTGCGATCCTTACGCCAGCCGCTGACCAGGTCATACCCTTCATCCAGTTTAGCAAGCAGCATTGGAATATCCGCCGGGTCATTCTGCAGGTCGGCATCGAGCAACACGATCGTCTCCCCGCGGGAATGATCGATCCCTGCGGCAATGGCAGCTGTTTGGCCAAAGTTACGCCGGAATACAACTCCGCGCACATGGTCCGGGTCTTTCTCTACAATGGACTTCAAAATCTCAAGGCTTCCATCCTTGCTGCCATCATCAACGAAAATGGCTTCCCATTCCTGGTTCAGGGGGGGGATGGCTGCATAGATGGCATCCATCAGGAGGGGCAGGTTTTCCTCTTCATTATAGAGAGGAATGATGAGCGAAAGTTTCATTGAGTTCTCCGAAAAACATAGAGTGCATCTTCACATTGCGAAAGTTCACCCATATCATATTGGATCTGTTCATACCTGTTCTGTTGCAGAAACTGGAACAGTTCGGATGATGTATAGTTTTCACCGACAAGCAGGATATCTGCCGAACTCCGCCAACCTCTGTCAATTTCATCGTTATACAATCCGAATTGCAACAACTTATCGGTATCGCCTGTAACGCGGCCTGCACCCGCGTGGATCTGGGGCGGAAATATCTTTATATCGTTTAAATATAACATCAGGGCCCTTTGCCTCCCGCTGGCACGCAGATAGACCAGGCTTCCCGGCGGGATGATATTATCCAATATCCTGCCGGCTTTCTCATAATAAGACAAATAATTCGTTGCACACTTACCCTGACCCAAATCCATCACGCGTGTGCCAAACGGAAGGAGCATTCCAGGTACCAGGCAGCCCAACAAAATGGAATTCACAAAAGTAATTGCGCGCATCCGGGTTCGTTGAAGCAAAAAGCGATGGACGGCCCACACTATAACCCACAATACGCCACCCAAAAACAGTGCGATGATCACCGGTGCAAGACGTTTCTGTATGGCCGGTTTGATGTCTAGTGTGTATGTGAACACATCCCGCAGGGGCACGAATACCGAACCATCCCCGGAAAACAACCGATTGATCCGCGGCAGGTAGACATGGTCCAAAAGCCAGGTACCCCATACCGGGTGATAATAAAGCCCAAGGGCAGCCGCAAAGAATAGCACGACGATTAACAACAAGACCCGTCGCAATGGAGAATCATCCACCCCATTCAGAACCACCACCAGGACGAAGAAAAGTCCAAGAGTGCTATAGAACATCTGGTATCCGGAAAAACAATATACACAATAAGGGATAAAAATGGATGCCAGCGTATGCATGATGAAAAGGATGAGGAATGTAATGCCCAGGAACACTGCCATCTTGAAACGACTGTCTTGTTTCCACTCAGACCGTTTGGGAAACAGGGCCAGAACGCTGGCGCTCCCAAAAAAAATGAAGAAGTTATCCTGCATCCCTGTTGCGAACGATTGCAAGCGGCTCAGGTTGTTCGGAGAAAAAACAGCATAGGTTTGCTCGGCATCCACAGGCGGACGGAAGCTGTTCAAGAATGGTGTCAGGGAGGCGGGCAACCAGGGGGCCCATAGCTGTAAAATGTTCGGCCAGTAATAGGCATGAAACGCAATGAAAAGAACGGCACAGGTGGCAAGGGACCACAAGCCTGCTTTCTTTCCGTGCTGCCAGAATATGTATAGCACCAGAAAAGCAGGTAAAACAGCTATATTCTGACGGGTCATTACAACGAGGACGGACATTGCCGAACCCAATATGATCTGCCAGATTGGGCGATCATCCCCCAGGGTAAAGACCAACATCCATGCGATCATGCAGGATATGAGTACCTGCGACACCGCTTCACTATAGAGAATGATCTGTGTGCTGGAGAGGGCAACAATCCAGACGGCGATCGCCGCCCAAAGCCTTCCACCCAGGCGTCGCGCTGTGATCCAAATTCCCAGAAGCATTAGAACGCCAAGTACGATGGAAAAGTAACGGGCTACTGCCAGCCCTGGGCCAAACCATAATTGAATATAACCGGGTATCAAAAAAGCCAGCGGAGCCTTATTCGTCCAAAAGGCGTACTCTTGAAATGGGCGATAATCGCCCCGCGCATACATATACCCTTTATACAGATAAGCGCCTTCATCCCCGATCGAATCCAGGGAGTGTGCATACACCCAGGATTGGGCAACATACAGAACCAGTCCGACGAGAGCTATGATTTCGAAGAGGTAGGGAAACTCCCTGAGCCGTTTCATTTGAAGCGCTATTTTTTCTTCAGCCGCTCGATATCCGAATCCACCATCATAGTGACGAGTTCTTTGAACGTGACCGAAGGTTCCCAGCCCAGCTTTGTACGAGCTTTGGATGGGTCGGAGATCAACAGATCCACTTCAGCGGGACGATAGAAACGCTCGTCTTGAATCACAAAGTCCTTGTAATCCAACCCCACGTGCCCAAAGGCGATCTCACAGAATTCGCGCACTGAATGGGTCTCACCCATGCCGATCACATAGCTATCCGGCTGGTCTTGTTGAAGCATACGCCACATGGCTTCCACATAATCGCCGGCGAATCCCCAGTCACGCTGCGCTTCGAGATTGCCGAGGCGAAGTTCTTTGGCGCGTCCCAGCTTGATCTTTGCCACGCCATCGGATATTTTGCGCGTCACGAACTCCAACCCACGGCGCGGACTTTCATGGTTGAATAAAATTCCTGAGGAAGCGAAGAGCCCGAATGACTCGCGGTAATTCACCGTGATCCAATGTCCATAGACCTTCGCCACGCCATACGGGCTTCGAGGATAGAAAGGTGTATCCTCGCGTTGGGGAACTTCCACCACGCGCCCGAACATCTCGCTTGAGGATGCCTGATAAAAACGGATCGCTGGATTCACGAAGCGGATGGCTTCGAGAATACGCGTTACTCCGAGAGCAGTGATATCACCGGTCAATGCAGGTTGGTTCCAGGAAGTAGGTACGAAGGATTGTGCGGCCAGGTTATAAACTTCGCCGGGTTCGTATTCTTCAAGCAGAGACAAGAGCGAGCCCTGGTCGTGCAGGTCGCCCTGGACAACCGTCATATTGTCCAATAGATGTTCGATGCGTTCATACGTCACAGTGCTGGAACGACGAGCCACACCAATGACACGATATCCTTTTGAGAGGAGTAACTCGGCCAGGTATGACCCATCCTGTCCGGTAATTCCTGTGATGAGAGCGGTAGGCATTGATTCTCCTTATCCAAAATTCAACAACTGAATTATAAACTCACATGGTTCAGTGTCAAGCGTGCTGTTTATCCCGCCACCAGCCGATTCCCAGAATCACGCCCCACAACCCTAAAATCAACCCAACCATGACACCAAAAGGAAGCTGGAAACCGAATTTCAGATAACGACTTGCATACCATTGAGTAAATATCAAGATGAAAACGAATTCGCAGGCAAAAACGCGCACAAACCAGGCATTGCCTGTTTCGCGCCACCACACCCAGACCCACCCTGCCAGAACAGACTGCCACACAAACAGGATGGTGCGATAACGGGGATTATCCCAGAGGTCACCACCGCCTCGTAACGCAGACATCAGGATCCAGATCCATGTGAGAAGCGAAAGCCAGAGCAGGATGCTCCGCGTCTTTCCCGGACCCTGCCTGGCCGCGGCGACGAAGGAGAGGATCAGCATCGGGAGCAGCAGGTACCATCCGGTGGCGCGCAGGATACCGATGATTCTCCAGATCACCTTCGTTGGATAGATCAATGCAGCTGGCAGAACGGGCTGCAATATGCCATAACCCGTGATAAAAGGCAAGCGATACCAGGAGGGTTTATAGTCTCCGCTTCCATACGTATCACCAAGGATTTTTTGTACCCAACCCGAGTCGCCCTCCAACTTATAGGTTTCCAATCGGACAGCAGATTTTAGCCAACCGTTGACCACGCTTAGCGGCGAACTTGAGTCGAACTGTCCCGACCGGTTTAATGATGAAGAAAGAAAGACGATTCCGAGTGCAAACACAACAACAACGATAACAATGGTAGTCCAGGAGATTTGGTGTTTCTCATTGGCAAAGTAGAACCAGCCAGCCAGGATCACCATGGTAATGAGCGCCGCCGGAGAGGAGACAAGCATCATTCCGAGTAAGCCAAGACCCAGCCATGCCCAGCCGATACGACTACGGTCAACTTGATGAAGCACAAGAGCAAAACCCCACAATGCCATTGCGCTGAATGTCAAAAGATAGGGCTCGCGCATGCCATATGCACCGAGCAGAATGCTTTCGGGGTACAACGCAAAGATCCATGCAGATGCCCAGGCTGCTTTTTCACCCAGGACCAGACCCACCGCCCTCCACAAAAAAGGAACACCAAGCGCAGCGAAGAAAGATGAAAACAGAAATAACAACAAAGGACGCCTGCCATCAGGCGAGAGATAACGATAGATCGTGGCGTTGAACGCCAGCAATCCACCATATTGATCGGATGAATATTTCTTGCTGAACGCATCAACAATGGGACGCTCAGAGGAAGCCAGCGTCCAGGATTGGTTCTCGCGAATGTGAGCGTCGGTGAAGACATACCCAGCTTGATCGTCTTCATCTTCATGTCCATAAATAGGCAGTGCAAGATGCAATGTAACTCCTGAGGCAAGCCGCAGGAAAAACGCCAGAGCAATGACAACCCCCAGGGCTTTTCCACCACCTGACCAGGCATGAGAGATTTTTAGGATGACAAATGAAAGAAGGAAGATGAAGGAAAAGGCTGCGAGACCAATCCACCAGGTTCCACCTTCCAAAGATGTCATCCATGCGCCGAGGAATAGCGACACCGGAATGATATAAAGAAAATCTTTCGTAGTGATGAAATATGCTTTCATGGGAATTGGTTCATAATGCGCTGGGCTCGGGCCACCCAAGTATAACCTTGCACGTCCTGCCGTGCTTGAGCACCTAATCTATTTCTGATCTGAGCATTTGCGAGCAAGTCCTTGATTGCCAGAACCCAATCGTCCACGTTATCAGGTTGGGAAAACATGGCATTCTGCTCATTCAACACTTCGCGGATCACTGACAGATCTGATGTAACAATGGCACGCCCTGCCGCCATATACTCGAACATTTTCATCGGGCTGGCCACGCTGGCCGAGTCAGCTGTCCCACTGGAACCCATAATCGAGCGACCGTACGGCATCAACAGAATATCTGCTGCCGCCTGATACAAGGGAAGTTCGTCATTCGGAATAAAGCCGGTGAATGTGACGTTGTCTGATTCGGTGCGTTTTTTCCAGGCAGCGATATCATCGGTCCGCCCGCCCACCCAGACAAAATGCGCCTCGGGCAGGGACCTTGCAACCGAGAGGAACAATTCTGCACCGCGGCCGGCGTATAAGTGCCCGGTACACATCACAGTTGGGGCTTCGCGAAAACCCAGTTGGCGGCGGGCCATGACCGGGTCTGGTAATGAAGCGAAGCGTTCCAGTTCCACGCCGTTCGGGGCAATGACTACATCCTTTGCATCCAGTTGCATGTGGAACTCCCGTCCCAGCACGTTCACCAACGCACGGGTGATGGATACAAGCCGTTTGCGCCCCGGAAGTTTGGCGAATGCCTGATGCCACAATGGACCGAACGCGCCAGTCGGCTGAATGTGAATTTCAAAAACGGTAGGGATTTTATGCAGCAGGGCAAACACCGCTGATTGCGGGAACCATGTATAAACGATACCTGCTTTGAGCGCACGCGCGCGACGGACTGAGTCCCATGTAAACATGCGGCGGCTCGATGAGGAAACCCACTCGATGGGAAAATCGGTTTGCAAACCGTAATGTTTTTTGAGATCTACAGTTGCGTTTTTGGAACCGGGAACGATCAATGTAACGTTGTGACCAATCTGCACCAAAGCATTACAAGCCTTCATCACCTGAATGCTGTTGGCTGTATCTGAGGGGATCGTGGAACCAGCGATGGCAATGATGTTCATACGGCGGACTCTTCTTGTTTAATGATGGTCAACCCACGCCAGACCATCCACAGAACGGATATGAACAAATAACCAGAAAAGATCCCCGATGCAACCAGATAATTGCTCCTGGGAACAAAAAAGAAGAACAAAGCAAGCTCGATCGCACCGGTTGTTGCAGCAACAAGAACAGGATAGCGCGGTTTCCCAAGTGCAAGCAGCAAGGGACGGTTCCAGTTCAGAATATTTGCACAGCCAAAACCCAGCATCAAAATAACAAGAGCAGGGTATGACGGACCCCATTTGGCGCCAAAGATCAATGGGATGATCCACCACCCCAACGCAATCAACCCACCGCCCGTCAACAAAGTCCATACACCTGCAATGGTGGTGACCTGTTTCAACAGTTTACGAGTGGCAGACCACTGCCGCTGAGCAATGGTACGGGTGATCTCTGCATAGGTCGGCCAGATGAAGGGCTCGATGGGCAATTTCACCAGGTTAATTAAGGTAAGTGCAAATTTGAAATAACCAACCTCGGTCGCCGAGAGAAGGTAACCGATATAAAGAGGGATGTTATCGCGCGCCAACAGGTTGATCGTGCCGTTCAGGTTGGTGCTGATCATGAAACGGCCGATCGATTTCCAATCTTGAATCAGATGCAGAGAAGCACGCTGCCATGAATCTCCGAGATTGTCCTTGATCTCGCGGATCGCGTATGAAGTTACCATGAAACCTGCCACCGTCTTCCCTACAAGGTAGGCGACTAGTACGCCAAAAATCCCCGGTGCTAAAAAGGAAATGGCAATGATCGATAAAAACGTAGTGATGCTCTGATAAAAATTCGCACGAGCCACACGCCCAAACTGATGCATGGTTTGAAGCGTGCCGACTGCAGTTTCGTAGACGATATTGGCCAACAAAAACAAGCCATAGAATATGAACAAGGGCGCGAGAGATGTGTTCTTGGCAAAGACATTCGCTGCCCACGGTGAGAGCAGGATCAAGACCAGATATGCCACAATTGAGGTTACCCCTTCGGTAAGCCCAATGCCTTTGATCAGGGCTGCAGCACGATCCTTGTTTTCATGAGCCAGCGCTTCACCCGCATATTTCACAACCACTTCACTCATACGAAAGGACAGCAGTTGATTTACGCTCGTGGCAAACAACATGATGATGCCGGTGGCAAGTCCGTATTCATCCGGGTCCAACAACCGGAGGACGATGACCATCTGGATAGTGCTAAGCACCGCCGATATTGTGCTGCTGCTGAACAGGTAACTGCTGTTACGGACAACACGCTTCAGCAGAGGGTCATCTCCTAGCCTGGAACGTATTTTTTCTAAAAAAGACATAAGGATTTGTTTCTTATTGAGCCACGTCAGCGCGCCGGTAGACCGTGATAATAGATTGCCAGCGGCATTTCTCAGCTTTGGGCGCAGATATGATCCTGACATATTTCCCTGACTCGAGCATCGCATCGGTCAGATATACTTTTTCGGTCCCCTGCACCATGATGTAATCTGCATCCTGAAGCCATTGTTTTGCAAGTTCTTCGTTCCAACGGCCATAGCGCAACAGGGTATCTGGGTCACCGCCAATGAAATAGGAATGGACATGATTTAACTGTGGTGCGTAGATCTGCACGTTTGGAAGATACAAAAAGATGGCAGTGAGGCGTCCCTCCCAATAGACCTTTGAACCCGGTTCGATCACCTGGCTTAATTCATTGCCTGCCCTGTGATAGGAAGCAAATACATCTGTGCCGCCGCATTCGAAGAAGTCATTCCCGGCCCCCAATGCTTTCGTTGGGGAGAGGATAAGCCCCACGATGAGAAACAGGTTCAAAGCGACGAGGCCGATCCGCCCCCCCGCGAGAGACGTATCTTTCCATCGGCGGTGGATTACCCAAAGAATGATCCCGCCTGTTACCACAACAAGCCCACTGACCAGCAATACAAACGTCCCGCGGAAGATGACAAGAACAGGCAGGTGGATGTAATGGATGAGAACGCCCCACAAATACGTTCCGTCCAGACGCTCGATCATTCGCTTGGCGAATTCAGAATTGACATCTTCATGCGAGCTGAAGCCGATCCCCATAGTGAGCAGGGTCATGATCGCAAAGATAAGCACACGTCGAAGGGTCGACACTTTTTTAATAAGAAGAGGAAAAGCGATGACCAATAGCATCAACCCAAGGAAATCAAAAAAGCCAACATACAAAAGAATACAGGAGATGCAAAAATCGCCAAAGAAAGACACCTGGAGATGAGCAACATATAAGACCAGGAGTAACACGCTTAAGAAGATGATAGCACGCAGCCGCTCATTCATCGGACGAAGACGGAACGGCAGCAACAACCAGACCGCCAGCGCGCTGACAAGGGACACAAAATGGAGCCGAAACGTTAACAGAAAATACAGGATCATTCTGTACAGATTCGACTCTTCCGGCTCTGGGATGGATATCCCGCCGGTCTTTGGCATTCGCGCATCAAGCAAGAACTGCGGCGACATGAAGGTAGGCACGCGCATCGCCCAAAATTTCAAGTTGTCGGGAAAATAGAATGCATTCCCAGCCAAAAACAGAAATCCTGAACATGCCATTGCCAGGAGACCAGTCTTCCAACCATGCTGCCAAAAGATATATGCAAACAGAATCGGCGGCACAAAAGCCATGTTCTCGCGCGTCAACACGAGTGGGGCTGTGAGCGCTGCCCCCAGCAGGACCTGCCACAGCGGACGTTTTTCCCCGACGGTTAACACCACGATCCAGACCAGAAGCGCAGCAACTGTCCCTTCGGAAATAGCCAGGGTGTGAACCTTGATCTCGGCAGGGTTGAGCGCCATCACCCATACCACGCCAGCCGCCCACCATGCATTCCCCCAACGTTTCGCAAAGACCCACAACCCCAGCAGGGTCAGCAGGCTGAGGAAGATCATGAAATAGCGTCCTGTTTCGAGTCCGGGACCGAACCATTTTTGAATGTAACCAGGGATCAAAAACGAGAAGATCGCATGGTTGGTCCACACGCCATAATCGGCAAAAGGAGTCTGTTGCCCTGTTGCGAACAAATACCCCTTGAAAAGATACAATCCCTCATCCAGAAAAGAGGTGCGGGTGCGCGCAATTTCAAGAGCACGAGCGATATAGGCTGCGAAACCCGCCACGGTAAGAACTGCAGGCAGCCAGGGAATGGAGATGATCCTACGCACCGGGGCAGGAATGTTTTGCATGACACGAATCCCTACTGGGTCAGTATCTCGCTCGCCCATTCACGTTCCGCGTTATACCATTCGACCAGTTTTTCGATCCCGGCACGCATATCGTACTGTGGCTCCCAACCCAGCAAGGCACCTGCCTTGCTCACATCTGCCCAATTCGAGCGCATATCGGCGGGGTCTGCCGGGCCATAATCAACGACCGCTTTTTTTCCAACCACATCTTCCACCAATTGGATCAGGTTGTTGATCGTTATTACTTCGTGCCCGCCAAGATTGACGATCTCAAAACCAACAGGCTTCAAAGCCAGAATGACACCGCGCGCAATGTCGTCAATATAGGTAAAACCACGTGATTGTTCACCATCGCCGTTGACACGGACTGGACGTCCCTCGCTGATCCATTGCACAAACCGGAAAATCGAAAGGTCCGGCCTTCCTGCCGGGCCATACACAGTGAAGAAGCGGACAATGGTTACATCGATCCCATAGAGATGGTGATACGCATGTGCCATCGCCTCTGCGCCTTTCTTGCTGGCCGCGTATGGCTGCAATGGTTCACTGCTCGATGCAGTCTCAGGCGTTGGGTAGGGAGGGTTTTCGCCATAGATGCTGGATGTAGATGCCGTAACGAATTTCTTGGTCCCAGTCTGACGGCAGAGTTCCAGCATGTTCAGAGTCCCGGTCATGTTGCTGTCTACATAGATCCATGGGTTCTTGACACTGACGCGAACTCCCGCCCATGCAGCCATGTTGATCACGCCGTCGAATGTTTCGCTTCTGAGTTGATCGATAATCGTCTTGTTGGAAATATCGAGCTTGCGAAAAGTAAACCCGGGCAATATCTGCAATCTCTTCAAGCGATATTCCTTCATGCGCAGGTCGTAGGCATCGTTTAAATTGTCGATCCCCACAACGGTGTGACCATCTGCAATGAGCAGTTCAGATGTACGTGCCCCAATGAACCCCGCCGCACCTGTGACCAGATAATGTGCCATTCAACTTCCTCTCTTGGTAAAGTAGTAACGGCTTCAGCCGTTCGGTTACAACCATCTACCCCAACGGGACGCTTTGGAGAGTCGCCATCACGAATTTTACAAACGCACCACGTTCTCCAAGTTTCTGCCAATCTTGCGGGTGGCATTGCGGCTGTCGAATATGAATTTCGCGGACTCGACGATCTCTTTATAGTCATACACCTTGTGATTCGTGACGATCACCACCGCATCTGCATCTTTTACAGATTTCATCAAGTCGGTGATGCTATCCATACGCCAGCCTTCTGCTTCGTGGTGGATATGGGGAATGTATGGATCATGATATTCCACGATGGCACCTTTGCGACGCAGGAGAGCGATCACATCCAACGCCGGTGATTCGCGAACATCGTCAATGTCTGGCTTATAGGCTGCACCGAGAACAAGTACTTTCGATCCATGCAGTGCCTTTGCACGATCGTTCAATCCTTCCATGATGCGGTTGACTACGTAACGAGGCATGTTGGTGTTGATCTCAGATGCCAATTCAATGAAGCGAGCGTTGTAATGGAATGACTTCATCTTCCATGAAAGATACAACGGATCGATCGGGATGCAGTGCCCGCCCAAACCGGGACCCGGCGTAAATTTCATAAAACCGAACGGTTTGGTGGCAGCGGCGTCGATCACTTCCCATACATCCACTCCCAAACGTTCGCACATGATGGCCAGTTCATTCACGAGACCGATGTTGATCATGCGAAAGGTATTCTCGAGAAGTTTTGCCATCTCGGCTGCTTCTGCCGAACTGACCGGATGGACGGTTTTGATCGCGCCTTCATACCAAGCGGTCGCAACTTCGCTGCAAGATTCGGTGATGCCGCCCATCACTTTGGGCGTATTGATCGTTGTCCAGTCCTCGCGGCCGGGGTCCACGCGCTCGGGGGAGAATGCGAGGAACCAATCTTCGCCGACCTTAAGTCCACGTTCGGCGCCGAGCTTGGGAAGCAGCACCTCGCGCGTTGTACCCGGATAGGTGGTCGATTCAAGCACCACGACCATTCCCTTGTGCATGTACTTCGCCAGTTCTTCCGTTGCCGAAATAATGAACGACATATCCGGGTCGCCGGTTTGACGCAGGGGCGTCGGCACACAGATACTAACCGCGTCAAGTTCCTTCAGCACGGAGAAATCTGTGGTGGAAGTGAGCAAACCGGACTTGACTAACGTATCGATGGTTTCCGTCTTCACATCTGGGATGTAGGAAACGCCTTTGTTAAGGGAATCAACCTTTCGTGAGTCGGGATCGACGCCCGTCACATGAAATCCCGCTTCACCGAAAACCACTGCCAGCGGCAGCCCTACATAGCCAAGTCCCAAAATTCCGATTCGTGCTGTTTTGTCTCTCAATTTCTTGATGAGAGTTTCCTTGGTAGACATAGTTCTCCTTGATATGACAACCGCTTCAGAGAATTCCATTCAAACGGTCTGCATTGATATTGTCCAACGTCATGAGGATCGCATCTTCATCGTTATCCTTGTAATAACGTTTGCGACGCCCCACCTCCACATATCCAAATTTGCGATACATCTCCTGGGCGGCCATATTGCTTTCGCGCACTTCCAAAAAGGAACTTTGTGCGCCTTCCCGCGCAGCAGCCTGTAATGCATGGGTGAGTAATGTTTGCGCAATCCCCTGCCTGCGATATTCGGGATGAGTGGCGATCGTCGCGATATGGATTTCGTCCACGAACAACCACCCCACCAGCATCCCCACTACCCGTTCATCTGTCTCGGCGACCCAGCAGCGTGAGGCAGCATTTTCCGTCAACTCAAAACGGAACGACCTCTCGGGCCATGGCAGGCTGAACGAGATTTGGTCCAGTTCGACAACGGCCGGCACATCCTCCACGATCATCCTGCGAATATACAGGTTCATGAAGCAATGGGGGCAGCCGTATGCAAATAGATCGGCGCCAGTGTGGCATCGTCGTCCACGTCGCCGCTTTGCCAGCGTGCCCACGCCAGTTCCGCCAGGACGGCTGGGCGTCGCACCGATTGCGCAGGAGACGAAAGCCGCACATTCACTACATCCTTTGCCAGACGCTGGCGTTCCTCCACAGTGAACTCACCACAAACAAGGGATGGCGTTCTAATCTCATACACCAATTCCTGAACAGTAACGACTCGTGCGGACCCTTTGGCATGCCAGTGGTTCTTTAAGCGCTTATACCAATTGACAGCGAGTCGCCCACGCCCAGCCTGGATCGCCGCGACCAATGGGTGTCTGTCGATAGGGTGTCCAGCCGCGAGAATATCAAGTGTAGGGATGCCGATCACCGGAAGGTTTCTCGCCAGGGCAAGTCCCTTCACAAGGGACAGTCCCACGCGCAGGCTTGTGAATGAACCTGGCCCCAATGCCACGCCCAGTGCCTGGATATTATCCATCGTGAGACCGGAGCGACTGAGGAGCTCGGCAACTGCTGGAGCAAGTTCCACAGTGTGCCGCTGGCTGCTGCGCCAGGCATATTCCGCGATAACCTGTACACCATCGTGCACAGCGAGTCCCATTTGTGCGGTGGATGTATCCACAGCCAGTAACATTAATCCACTCCTGCTTCGGCACGGACGATCTCCAACAAATCGTCATACCGTTTGCCTTGCGATCTGAATTTCAGATGGCGCTTATCATCATCTATATCAATGAATTGTATCCACAAACTCTCATGTGGAATAAGACGCTGCATCCGCTCGGGCCATTCGATGAGCAGGGGGCCACGGGCGAGCATCGCGTCGAGGTCCAGTTCTTCTGCCTCAGGCGTGGAGTCGAGGCGGTAGGCATCCATGTGGAAAAGCTGACGTTCGCTTGCGCTACGATATTGGTTAACAATGATAAACGTGGGGCTCGAGACAGAATCCACCGAACCCCAACCTTCAGCGACACCCTGCACAAAAGTTGTCTTGCCTGCGCCCAGATCACCTTGAAGACAAAGAACATCGCCAGCCTGCAAAGCTCCGCCCAGACACCTGCCAACATGGCGTGTCTGTTCCGGGCTATGGCTGAAAAAATCCATTGTGTGAATATCCACGATTGACACCAAAAAGATTATATCAGGCGATTCCTGAGAATCCCTTTGCAAGGATCGCCACATCAGGCGAAAAGATTCTACCTCCAAACCGAAGAGTGGCTGGAATTTCGGTTAAGATATGGGTTGGCAAGAAATGACAGCCGCCCGACATTAAGGAGAGAGACCATGCAAGCGTATTTTGATACATTTGTGGATGCTTTTATTTTAGGGATTCCAAACCTGTTGACCGCGTTGGTGATATTTATCGTCAGTCTTTACCTTGCAAGGATCACGAGCAACCTGCTGCGCCGCGTGCTGAACAACCGGAAGGCACCTGCGGGCGTCACTCATCTGCTCGTTCAACTCACCTTATGGACGATCGTCGTTGCCGGAACCATCACCGCATTGCAACGATTCTTTGATGTGACCGCCTTCCTTGCGGGACTTGGCATCCTTGGCTTTACCGTTGGCTTCGCACTTCAGGATGTGATGAAGAACTTCGCCTCAGGGATCATTCTACTGCTGCAGCAACCCTTCCACGTCGGTGACACGATCGGCGTGAAGGGCTTCGATGGAACCGTGTTAGCCATCGACCTGCGCTCGACCGAAATGCAAGCGACTGATGGACGCATTGTCATTTTGCCGAACGCGGATGTGCTGGCGAATCCCATCATCAATTATTCGCGCGCCGACCATCGCCGCGTCGACCTACTCATCAACCTGCCCCTCACCTGCAAGCCAGATACCGCCCGACGCATTTTCCTGAACGCGATCGAACACGTGGATGGGTTTCTGGAAGAACCCAAGCCAATGGTCGTATTCAACAACTTGACCAATTCCGCCATGGAATTGAATGCCAATTTCTGGGTGGATCTCAAAAAGAACGACCCCGCTCATGCAAAAGACGTCGCATTAATGAAAGTCAAAACTGCGTTGGAGAAGGAGGGGATAGAAATCCCTCATCCTGTACAGGTGATGTATTCAAAACGATCGTCTTAAATAGACCATGCGAAGGTTGTAATCCTTCGCATGGTGGCATGCAGTCTTGATTTCGTACGAACCTATTCTTCCAATCCCAATGTCTCGCCAATAATTCCTGCAATCGTCTTTGCAGCCTCGGGACGGCCGGCGCGACGACAGTTTTCGATCACTTTCTTGCGTTCCTCTGGCCGGGAGATCCAACGCGTCAACGCACGGACCACTTCTGCAGGCTTGGGAGCCCACACCCCCGCGCCTTCTTCTTCCACAAATGTGACATTGCCATCCTCCTGGCCTGGTAATTTGGAGTACAGGATGATTGGCAGTTGAGCGTTAAGCGCTTCGGCGACTGTGCCGGGGCCGGCCTTGGTTACGATGTAATCGGCAGCACGCATGAAATCTGGCATGTCACGGGTGAAGCCGTAAATGACGGCCGGATTCTCCCACTTTTGTGCTTCAAGACTCTCCTTCAGACGCTGGTTCCGTCCGCAAACGATGATCAGGCAAACATCGAGACCCGATCCGTCGATCTCCATGGCGGTCTTGGCCAGAGGTCCCATTCCTTCCCCTCCGCCGACGAGTAGCACAACGGGTTTCTCGACAGGCCAGCCAAGTTTTTTTCGCAACGTACTCTTTCGTCCCATGGGTTGGCAGTAACGATCGGCAACAGGCAAACCGACAACTCTCAATTTTTCGGGAGGCATCTTATATTTGATCGCCCGCTTACGAGCGGTCTCCGTGGGGACAAGGATCAGGTCGGCGCGGTTATCGAACCAGAGCGCGTGGGTGGTGACCATGTCTGTCACCACGTTGATGAACGGCGGACGATGCACACCGAGTGCCTTGAGAGCAAACGTATTGGCAAACGGATGGACGGTCACAATTAGATCTGCCGGATGACTGCGGACAAGCGCCTTCGCCGCATGACGGGCGATCGGCCACATGGTGGCAGTGATGAGGCGTGCCTGTGTCCGCCCATCGGTGGCGTGAAAACTCGCACTCCACAACTGCGGTGCCTTCACCATATATGGATACATATCGGCGGCACGGTTGAACGGGATGGGAGCATAATCTTTGAAAAAGTCGACCATCTCTGTAGTGACCTGCTTCTTATATTTAATGTTGATCGCTTCGATGATCGCTTCTGCGGCAGAGCGATGTCCGCCGCCGGTGTCGGAGAAATAAAAGACGATATGTGGTTTTTTAGGGGTTTGTCTGTTCATCGTTTTTGTGTTCGGTGAGGTTTGCTTTGAGTCGTTTTGCCAGTTCGCGACGGGTCAACATGACGCGTCGTCCGCAGCCCATACATTCCAGTCCGATGTCTGCGCCGAGACGCGTGACGGTCCATTCGTAGGAACCGCAGGGATGTTGTTTTCGAAGACGGAGGTGGTCGTTCAATTGTAGGTCTGGAAGCATGACAGTTTCATAACCAATATTCAATAATTTGTTTCAGTCGACCCGTATAAACATTATAAATTGAATTGTGATAAACTACCCACGCAAAATCCACCATAAAACTGTGAACCCTTTGAAAAGGCAACAGTTGAGCGAGGCAGTATGTCCAATGAATATTACACCGTTGAAGTTGCCGGTTTGAAGCGCAACCTGCGTTTATTCCAGATCAAGCCTGGCCTGAAGATCGCCATTCTGAATATTTTGGGAGATACAGAATTTGTCCAAGTCTGCGCCAAAGAACTGGCCAAGAAGCTTGAGAATGTCCAATACGATGTACTGGTTACAGCGGAGGCCAAATCCATCCCCATTGCATACGCGGTATCGGTGGAAACGAAAAAGCCGTATGTTGTTTTGCGCAAGACGTACAAACCATACATGGGAGCAGCACTCGAGGCGGAGACATTGTCCATCACCACCGGGCAGCCACAAACTTTGATCCTTGATGAAAAGGATATCGAGATGATGAAAGGCAAAAAAGCTGTGATCCTGGACGATGTCATCAGCACCGGGTCCACATTACAGGGAATGAGGACCATCCTGAACAAAGTCGGTTCCACGATTGTCGGCGAGGCCGCGATCTTCACAGAAGGCGACCCGACACAGTGGGCAAACGTTATTGCGCTGGGACACCTGCCGTTGTTTACCGATTAAATATTGTAGGGACGGGTTACCCCGTCCCTACATAAACAATTTTTGTTTTCTCTCACGCGTCATCTTTTTGATGGCGCGTTTCATGGCCGTGACACGGTCTGGCTGTGCCTCCACATAGACCAGTTTCACAGGCAGACGCATCTTTGTATATTTTGCGCCGCGTCCCTTGTTGTGAACGGACAGGCGCTTTTCAGGGTCAATCGCCCAGCCGGTGTAATACGTCCCATCGGCACATTCGACGATGTAACAATAACAGATATCGCTCTTCGAGCGCAACGTAACTTCCTAGCGACGCGGTTTGGCACGATCACGGTCGGCAGTCAATAGCGAACCGAACAACGTCTGGTTGACGCGGTCGCCGAAAGAGGGAACATCGATCGGCTGTGCATCCTTGTTCAACCAATCGGCGGCGTGTCGTTCATCAAACCAGCGAATACGTCCGCTCAATGCGTTCTCAAGCCGCTGGGTTACGGCAGCGCGATCATTGTCTTCGATCTCATCCCGCAAATGAAGCAGGGATGTGATGTACGCATTCAACAGTCGCACCACATTCTCACGGTTTTCCAACACAGAATCTCGCAACGATTCAACATCGTCATGATATGCCACGCCTGAAGTGACTGATGCATAGGGACGCCCCGCCAGTTTGCGCGCTTCCTGCCAGCCCGGCTTATCGACAGTGGCATCGAGCAGCGCCGCCGCTGTCAATTGCGGCAGCAGATGCATGGCGGCGAAAATGCCATCGGCTTCGGCGGTATCCATCAACAACGGAGCCGCGCCGAAGAGGGTCACAAAATCCATGGCAAGGTTGAAGACGTTTTCAGGCGTGCCAAGTGGGGCATCGACCACCATCAATCCTTTCTCGAACAAATCGGCGCGGGCGGCTTTCACTCCAAACTCGGTTCCATGCAAATATTCGGGGTTGATCGCCGGGGTGAGTCCGATGTAAAAGCGTCCGGCAGGAATCAACTCCTTCGCCCACGCGGCAACTGTCGCCTTGGAAGGAGCCGTGTCCAGGATGAGTGCTCCCTGTTGCAAGTCGGGCGCGATCACCTCCAAGGTCTCACGCACTGCAGCAAATGGCAAGGCGAGAATCACGATCCCTGCATCTCGCACCGAGGCGGGAAGATTGTATTTCACATCATCCACCGCGCCGAGCTTCTGTGCTTCTTTGGCAGTTTCCACGCTTTTGTCGTGTCCCACCAAACGGACATCCAGGTTGCGCGCCTTCAACGCCAACCCCATGGAAGAACCGATCTGTCCTAATCCGATAATTGTGATTTGTACGGTCATGGCATCCTCTCAGGAAGAGATAACGCGATTATTATAATGCCGATGTTCCGCCCTTTAAAGTGCGAGAACCGCGGACGCCGACCGCGGCTCTCTTGCGAAAGGAGGAGAAGAGAAATCACCTTACTGCCCCTAATTTATCATAATGGGCTCAAACGTACTTGACGTGAAACCTACGATTACCCTACGATTGTTCGACAACTTACAAGGATGCAAATGAAAACTCTCGATTTGCCAATCTACATCGGTGAACTTAACGGCACAACCCTGGGAGACCTGCGCCTCGCTGCCTCAGACCTGGGTTTGGTCGCCGTTGAATGGGCGGACTCTCAACTTGAGTTTGATTCGTATCTGCAAAAACTGAAGCGTCCCATCCAGCCCAACGCTAAAAAGATCGCGCCGTATGCAAAGGAATTGCGCGAATACGTCAATGGCAAACGGACGGCATTCACCATCCCCATTGATTGGTCGCTCTTCCGCCCGTTCCAACGCGATGCACTTCAGGCGGTCTTTCGAATACCGTATGGCGAGACATCCACCTATCACGACATCGCCCACGAGATCGGCAGACCCAATGCGTCGCGCGCGGTGGGGCGCGCCAACGCCACCAATCCCATGCCGCTCGTCATCCCGTGTCATCGCGTCATCGGACGGGATGGCAAACTCCACGGTTACGGCGGCGGAGAAGGGTTGAAGACAAAGGAATGGTTGTTGAGAATGGAAGGGGCGGTAATCGCGTAAGGATCGTTATTCTATTCAGTTCATTAACCGGCTCTATTATCGACGAGTCCAAATTATCTCATACATATCGATGATCCTGTCGGCGT
>CAZKSG010000067.1:0-22031 GCA_964555335.1 uncultured Anaerolinea sp. | reverse complement strand
AGGCTGCAAAGCAATCTCCTGGCAATGACAAATATACTCAGGAGAAAAAGATGTTTCGAAAGATTTTGATAGTTGCATTATTAACCGCGGTTTTGCTTACAGCCTGTGGTTCTATCGCCCCCGCTTCGGGAAATTTAACTTTCACCGATGGTCTCGGACGCGAAGTCAAACTTGATGGTCCTGCACAAAAAGTGGTCTCGCTCGCGCCATCCAACACGGAAATTTTGTTCGCCATTGGCGCCGGTTCGCAGGTGGTCGGTCGCGATGAATTTTCCGATTATCCTGAAGAAGCGAAAGCCATCAATAGCGTCGGCGGCTCAATGGGACAGTACTCCGCTGAAGCCATCGTGGCTTTGAAACCCGATCTTGTGCTCGCCGCCGAGATCAATACTCCTGAACTCGTGAAGCAGCTCGAAGGTCTGGGAGTGACTGTTTACTACTTGAAGAATCCCACCACGCTTGAAGGCATGTACGATAACCTCGTGCTAGTCGGGCAATTGACAGGACATGTCGAGGAAGCCAACGCATTGGTCGAATCGCTCAAAGCTCGTGTTGCCGCTGTGGATGAAAAGATCGCACCGCTTTCCTCGCGCGTTTCCGTATTCTATGAGATCGACGCCAGCGATGCTGCCAAGCCATACACGTACGGACCTGGTTCCTTCGGTGACTTGCTCATTGACCGCGCGGGCGGCTTCAACGTTGGTAACTCGCTCAAAGACGCCTATCCACAAATGAGCCTGGAGCAGCTCGTGGCAGCGAATCCATCTGTCATTGTGCTAGGCGATTCGATGTGGGGCACCACGCCCGACGCCGTGAAGGCACGCCCCGGCTGGGAAGGGATCGCCGCTGTCCAAAATGGTCAGATCTTCCCGTTTGACGACAATCTCATCAGCCGCCCCGGTCCGCGTTTGGTAGATGGACTCGAACAACTGGCAAAATTGCTTCGTCCTGAATTGTTCAAATAAATAACCGTAGGGGCGGATCGCGATCCGCCCCTACACCAACATGAAAACCAAACCTCTCATTTCATCCCTCCTCCTTCTCCTCCTCGCCATCCTCCTCAGCCTGGCAGTCGGCTCTGTGTTCATTTCTCCTTCTGAGATATGGCGGACCATCCTCGGGCACGGAACGGATACCGCCGTATCCATCCTGTGGAAGATCCGTTTGCCGCGCACTGTGCTCATCGCGCTGACCGGTGCGGCGTTGGGTGGAAGCGGCGCAACGTATCAGGGCTTGTTCCGCAACCCGCTGGCAGATCCGTTCCTCATCGGCGTCGCATCTGGCGCGGCGCTGGGTGCAGTCATTGCCATGTCGGTCAAGTGGCCCTATTCGTTCTGGGGGTTGATGGCGATTCCCATGGCAGCGTTCGTTGCCGCGTTACTTACGGTCTTCATCGTCTACAGCCTGGCGCGCGTCGGTCAGACCGTTCCCACCACCAGCCTGATCCTCGCCGGTGTGGCGTTCTCATCCTTTGCCACATCGCTCACATCCTTCCTTATGTTGCGTTCCACCGGCGAAGTGCGACGCGCGCTCGGCTGGCTGCTCGGTGGCGCGAGTCAAAGTGGCTGGACCGCCATTCTTGCCATCGCGCCGTATCTCGTCATCGGCCTGGGCATATTGGTCTTCAGTGGTCACACCCTCAATCTTTTGCAATTTGGCGATGACCAGGCCCAACAACTCGGACTCAACGTCACACGCGCCAAACGGATTCTTCTGACTGCTTCTTCGCTTTCAACTGCCGCAGCGGTGGCATTCTCCGGCATTATTGGATTTATCGGACTCGTCGTCCCGCATCTTTTCCGGCTTTGGTTTGGTCCCGATTACAAGCGTTTGCTGCCCCTCAGCATCATCGGTGGAGCGGCGTCCCTCCTGATCTGTGACGTGATTGCGCGCGTCGTGCTCGCCCCGCAGGAGATCCCCGTGGGCATCGTCACGTCACTGGCAGGTGCACCGTTCTTTTTGTGGGTGCTGCGTCGCTCCAAGAATCAAGGATTTTGGTAACCATGAACATCACCATCCGCAGACTCGACCCGCAAGAATCCCATCAAACAAAATTCTTCTCACGCAAATCGCCAGTCCATTCACGGCTTGCCCTTGCAATGGAGAATGAAAAACTAATGTACACCGTCGTCCCTGTTGAGCCATATGAAAGAGACTATGCCGCCGAAGATGTGGACTATGGTTTTGAGAATGACAGCATCACGGTCTTTTTTGCCGAGGTGGATGGAAAAATCACCGGTCGTATCAAAATGATGAAATGGTGGAACCAATTTGGGTACGTTGAAGATATTGTCGTGAATCCTGAATATCGTGGACTAGGTATCGGTCGCAAATTATTGGAGCGGGGCATCCAATGGGCGCGTGAAAACGGATTCCCCGGCGTAATGCTCGAAACGCAGGACAACAACGTCCCTGCCTGCATGTTGTATCAAAGTTGCGGCTTTGTCCTGGGCGGGTTTGATCGTAATGTCTACAAAGCCATTACCCCGGACACGAAAGAAACCGCGTTGTATTGGTATTTGATTTTTTAAGCCGTAGGGGCGGATCGCGATCCGCCCTTACAAAAAACAATTATGCTGAAAATCCAAAACATCTCCGTCTCTTATGGCCAACGTCACATCCTGCACGATGTCTCCTTCAACGTGCAAAGCGGCGAAGTTCTCGCCTTGATCGGACCGAACGGCGCCGGCAAATCGACTCTCATCCGCGCAGCGAGTGGAGTCATTCCCTACACCGGTCACGTCCGCACCAATGGAGATGACTTTGCTTCACTCTCACCGATCCAGCGGGCAAAGTATATTGCCACGGTTCCACAGGCTGTGTCCATGCCACCTGCATACACCGTCTGGGAAACGGTTTTACTTGGGCGAACTCCATATCTTGGTTTTTTGGGTCAGCCAGCGCAAAAGGATGAAGAGATCGCACGTCAATCCTTGCAGCGCGTGAGTGCCCTCCATTTCGCAGAGCGGCGTGTGGGCGAACTCTCTGGCGGGGAACAACAAAGAATATTGCTGGCAAGGGCATTGTGCCAGTCCACACCGATCTTGTTGCTCGATGAACCCACCGCCCATTTGGATTTGCAGTATCAGGTTGGTCTATTGGAATTGGTGACCGAACTCGCTCACAAGGATCATCTTGCCGTGCTGATCGCATTGCACGATCTAAACCTTGCCGCCCATTATGCAGATCGTATTGCCATGATGGTCGCAGGAACCATCAAGGCGATTGGCAAACCCAAAGATGTATTACAACCGGAACTTATTCAGGAAGCTTATTGTTTACCTGTGCAAGTAGTCAAGCATCCGTTTTTAGATCTGCCGCTGGTGCTGCCAGAGACTAAATAATAAAAAACTTCCGGGACAACTCTCGGAAGTTTTACTATCACGCCAAAACTACGCGCTAACTCCATCTCCACTTCGTACCTTCTTTGCTATCTTCGATGGTCACGCCCATTGCTTTTAACTGATCGCGGATCTCATCTGAACGTGCCCACTGTTTTTGTTTGCGCGCTTCATTGCGTTCTGCGATCAATGTTTCGACCTGCGCATCCTGCTCGCTGGAGCCTTGTTTTTCCTGCAAGCGCAAACCGAGCACATTTGTCAATTCGCGCAGTGTGGATTGGACGGGTTTGAGCTGTTCATCAGTCGCGCCGTTATCACGGGCCGTGTTAATAGCCTTCACAAGTTCATACAACGATGCGAGGGCAAGTGGGGAATTGAAGTCATCATCCATCGCGTCAGTGAAAGACTGCTTTGTCGTCTCTGCCTGGGATGCAAGCGCGGATGCAGCATCAGCGGCAAGTCCCTTCGCGGAGACGGAAGCCGGCCGAAAGGCGGATTTGATGCGGTCCAGGGATTTCTCCGCGGCATCTTGTGTTTCATCGTTAAAGATGAGCGGAGCGCGGTAGGACCCCATCAGCACAAGCATGCGCATCACATCGGCATCGCGCTTCTTGAGAAAATCCTTGATGCTGACGATGTTACCTAGTGACTTGGACATTTTCTCGCCGCCGAGTTGCAACATTCCATTATGGACCCAATAGCGGGCGAATTGTTTGCCGGTATAGGATTCGGTCTGGGCGATCTCGTTCTCGTGATGCGGGAAGATCAGGTCGTTACCGCCGCCGTGGATGTCGATCTGCTCACCGAGTTCGGCCAGGTTCATCGCCGAGCACTCGATATGCCAGCCGGGGCGTCCCTTGCCCCATGGGCTATCCCATGAAATTTCGCCGGGCTTGGCAGCCTTCCAAAGTGCGAAGTCCATGGGATGGTCCTTGGCTTCACCTACCTCGATGCGTGCGCCCGCTTGCATGTCGTCCAGCTTGCGACCAGAGAGTTTGCCGTAATCATCATCGCTGATCACGCTGAAATAGACGTCACCGTTCGGTGCAGCGTAAGCGGCTTCCTTGCGGATCAAACCCTGGATGAACTCAATGATAAGAGGCATGGTCTTGCTCACCTGCGGGTTGGACGTGGCGGGCAATACGTTCAAACTTTTTAGATCGTTGGCATAATCTTCGATATACCGCTGTGACAATTTGAGCGGATCTTCGCCCAATTGGTTGGCACGGTTGATGATCTTATCGTCCACATCGGTGTAGTTCATGACGTGTTTGACGTTGTAGCCGCGATATTCAAGGTAGCGACGCATGATGTCGAATACAAGCGCAGACATGGCATGCCCCACATGGGCATCGTTATAGACCGTGACTCCGCAGACGTAGAGCTTGACCAGGTTCGGCTCAAGAGTCTGGAATTCTTCTTTTTTGCGGGTGAGTGTGTTGTAAAGGCGGATCATGGCATTCCCTTTTTTAACACCAAAGACACGAAGGGTTTATGAAACAAACCTTTGTGCATTTGGTGCCCTTGGTGTTTAAATTTTACTTCTTCTTCTTACCGTTTTCGTCTTCCACGCGGGCAAAGATCATGCGCCCGGCTGCAGTTTGAAGAACCTTGGTGACGACAACTTCCTTGTATTCACCTATGTAATCGTGACCGTTCTCGACGACGACCATGGTGCCATCGTCCATGTAACCGACGCCCTGACCAAATTCCTTGCCCTCCTGAAAGATATTCAGGGTCATGCGTTCGCTGGGCAACACCACCGACTTGACGGCATTGGCCAGTTCGTTGATATTGAGGATGGTCACGCCCTGCAACTCAGCCACACGGTTGAGGTTGTAGTCGTTTGTTAAGATGGGACATTTCAACTGGCGGGCAAGGACGACCAGCTTGTCATCCACTTCACGCACGCCTTCCGCGTTGATATCGCTGATGCGGACGAGGATGTTCGGCTGCTTCTGCAGATCGGCAAGGACTTCCATACCGCGACGTCCGCGCTGGCGGCGCAAACCGTCAGGGGAATCAGCAATATATTGAAGCTCGTTCAGCACAAAGCGCGGGATGAGAAGCGTGCCGGGCAGGAATCCGGTCTTGGCGATGTCTGCCACGCGTCCGTCGATGATGACGCTTGTATCCAGTAAGATGGTGCGGTTGAGATTAGTCCAGGAAGAAGAGGAACCGCCTTCACCGCCACGCCCGCTGAGCGTGCTCATCAATCCCATAATGTCACCCTGGCGCATAACAAAAAGCGAGATTCCCAGGTAGGAAAAAACGACCACGCCAACGAACGGCAGGATCTGCCCAACTGGAGCCGGAAGCAAAGAAATTGGAAATGCAAGAAGCGCAGCGGTTAGCAGACCGACAACGAGCCCGACGAGCCCTGCGAAAAGTGTCTCCGCAGAGAGACGTCCGAGTCGTGCACGGACGGCACGTGCGGGGCGTGTGGTGAAGTAAGGTGTTAACACCAACCCGGCAAGTGAGCCGATCAAACCGATGATCAAAGCATAGCGAACGGATTCTCCAAGATCGTTCCCCCCCAACTGATATCCCCAGAAACCACCCAATACAGCAAAGACGGTCATGCCAGCGATACGAAAAATAAATTCAGTGCTCATCGAATAACTCCTTCACGTGCAAAATAAATGCAGACAGAATAATGTTCAATATAATAGCATGTCTGAAAAGGCAAGTCAATTGGATGAACAGGTTCTCATACAAAGTTGATATAATTTGCATGGCTATTTCTACATTTAATCCATTTGAATCTTAGATTTTGATAAGACATGATCTTAAACGATAAACTCAACCGTCCCCTGCGGGACCTGCGCATCTCTGTGACCGACCGCTGCAACTTCCGCTGTATCTATTGCATGCCCAAGGAAGTCTTCGGTTCGGACTACCAGTTTCTTCAGCGAAGCCAGATCCTGAGCTTCGAGGAGATCGCCCGCCTGGCGCGCATCTTTGTATCACACGGTGTTGGGAAGATCCGCCTGACCGGAGGCGAGCCGCTTGTCCGCAAAGGTTTGCATCAACTGGTGGCGATGTTGTCTGCCATCTCACCTGACCTCGATCTGACACTGACGACCAACGGTTCACTGCTGGCGCAACAAGCTCAGGCGTTGAAAGACGCGGGACTGAGACGTGTCAGTGTGAGCCTGGATTCGCTTGACGATGAGATCTTCAAGGCGATGAACGATGTGGATTTCCCGGTACAAAAAGTGATCGAAGGAATGGATGCCGCTGCGGCCGCCGGATTGGGCCCAATCAAGGTGAACATGGTCGTCAAACGCGGGTTGAACGAATCCAGCATCCTGCCGATGGCACGTTTCTTCCGTGAGAAGGGATACATCCTGCGCTTCATCGAATATATGGATGTCGGTCACACCAACGGCTGGCGCATGGACGATGTGGTACCCGCCGCCGAGATCATCAAGATCATCAACAAGGAAATGCCTCTTGAATCAGCCGAGCCGAACTACCGCGGCGAAGTGGCCGAACGTTGGCATTACAAGGACGGCAGCGGCGAGATTGGCGTGATCGCGTCGGTCACCCAGGCTTTTTGCCAGACCTGCAACCGCGCTCGCATCTCTGCCGAGGGCAGTCTCTACACCTGTCTGTTCGCGGTCAAGGGACACAACCTGCGCGACATGCTGCGCGGCGGTGCGAGCGACGAGGAACTCTCGCAGTTCATTGCCCGTGTATGGAGCAGCCGTGCAGACCGCTACTCGGAATTGAGATCTGAGAACACCGTTTCGCTGCCAAAAGTGGAAATGTCTCATATCGGGGGCTGAGTTGTTGTCGCATTCTTAACCATCATCCCTGGAGCTCCATGCATTCACTCAAAAACATCAAAGCCATCTTCTTTGACCTGGATGGCACATTACGTCACAGCGTTCCACACGGAGGGGATGTATTCAGCGATTATGTTGCATCGCTTGGGCTGCGTGTCAATCAAGAGGATCGCATACGCGGCATGCGCTGGGAACATCTCTACTGGGCAAGCTCCGCCGACCTGCGCGATGACTTGATGGCGCATTCCGGCGAGACCGAAAACTTCTGGATCGAATACAGTCGTCGGCGTTTGATCGCGTTGGGAGCATCACCTGCATGGGCACTGTCCAATGCGCCTAAAGTGTCCATGCATATGGGCGCTGAATACCGGCCGGCAAGCATCATCCCTGATGAAGTGCGTGAAACACTGATCGGGCTGAAAAATGCAGGATACATCATGGCGGTTCTCTCGAACCGCGACAAACCGTTTGCGGATGTATTGGAAAGTCACACGATCAGTGAGTTCTTTGATTTTTCCATGGCAGGCGGCGAAGTCAATTCCTACAAACCCGAGCCGGGACTTTTTGAACATGCACTCCAACGCGCACGTGTGACCGCCGGCGAAGCGGTTTATGTTGGTGATAATTATTTTGCAGACGTGGTCGGTTCGCGTCGCGCGGGACTAACGCCTGTCCTCTTCGACCCGGGCGGGATCTTCCCCGAAGCCGATTGCATCTCGATCCGCTCCTTCACCGAGTTGAATTCCATCATCAAAGTCATATAATGAATATACTCTGATATGCCATGCTGGGCGAAGCATCGCTGGCACGTCATACGGTACTCTTTGATCGCGACGAACGCGACTCAAAGTGACATCCTGAAAGGAATAACCTATGGCATGGGAACGTAAAATGATGCGGACTGTTCGCGTCCGCAATGAACGCAGGTCAGGTGTGCTGGCTCGCCTCTTAACGGCAATCGCCAATCTGGATGCCAGCGTGGGCAGCATGGATATGATCACCGAGACCGCACAAAGCGTGGTACGCGACATCACCGTCTATGCCGACGATGCCGAACACATGGATCACGTGATCGAAGCCATGCGCCATAACGAAGGCACACATGTGCTTGAGGTTCGTGATGAGGTGTTGGCGCTGCACCAAAAAGGCAAGATCGCCATTCGTTCGCGCTTCCCCATCGATTCCATCGCCACGCTGCGCCGCGTTTATACACCGGGCGTGGCGGAAGTGTGCTTGAAGATCGCCGATGACCCAGCACTGGCACGGCTGTACACAAGCACCAGTCACATGGTCGCCATCGTCACCGATGGCACAGCGGTTCTTGGATTGGGCGACATCGGTCCGCTGGCAAGCATGCCAGTAATGGAAGGCAAAGCCATGCTCATGGAGACATTGGTCGGGCTTTCAGGCGTGCCAATTCTCTTGAACACAAAAGATCCCGATGAGATTGTCAAAGCGGTTGCCACCATTTCCAAAACATTCGCCGCCATTCAGCTTGAGGATATTTCGGCGCCGCGCTGCTTCGAGATCGAAGAACGGTTGCAGGGTATGCTCGATATTCCAGTCATGCATGATGACCAACACGGCACAGCGGTCGTCAGCACCGCTGCATTGACGGTCGCCGCCAACCGCGCCCACGTGGATATCAGCAAAGCCAAAGTCGGTCAGATCGGCTTGGGCGCTGCCGGGAATGCCATTGGGAAGATGATCATGCAGCTTACAGGCAATTCAGTTCTCGGCGCGGACCTGAGCGAAGAGGCATTGACCCGCTTCGAACGGGACGGGGGCCGGAGATCGACCATCAAGGAGATCATGTCTGAGTGTGATGTTGTCATTGGAACGACCGGTGTGCCGAATCTCATCAAGCCTGAGATGGTTCACAAGGGACAGATCATCTTCGCCTTGTCAAATCCCAATGCTGAGATCGACCCGGATGTGGCGCTGGCGAACGGTGCAGCATTCGCTGCCGATGGCAAATCCGTGAACAACGTGTTGGGCTTCCCTGGCATCTTTCGCGGGGCTGTGGATTCAAATTCGCCGCGTATTACACACGAAATGTTGATTGCCGCCATGGAAGTGCTGGTGCGTATGACCCCTGCCGGCGAGTTGATGCCCAACCCGCTCGACAAGAAAGTTCATCTTGAAGTGGCCCGCGCTGTTGCACAAACGGCGATGAAACAGGGAATTGCTCGCGCCGATTTTGTCCAATATGTAACAGAGTAATTTACCTTAAACAAATCGCCCCGAAGATTCAAAACCTTCGGGGCGTTCTTTTTAATCCGTACGTTAGACCTTTTGCCGTTTGTAATCCACAAAGCGATAGCCTACGCCACGTTCGGTGAGGATATATTTCGGATTGGCAGGATCTTTTTCCAATTTCTGCCGCAGATAATTGATATATAGACGGACATAATGAGGTTCGTCGCGATATTCGTAGCCCCATACTTTGACCAGCAACTGGTCGTGAGTCACAACCCAGCCTGCGTTTTGCACGAGATGATAAAGCAAACGATATTCCGTCGGGCGGAGCTTCACCAGTTTCCCTTCGAGCCATACTTCGCGGCGGTCAAAGTCGATCTTCAGGCGTTCGTCCACTTCGATGATATCGTGCATCGAACCGCCCGCGCCTTCCGTGCGGCGAATGACCGCCTTCACACGGCTGACCATTTCACGCGGACTGAACGGCTTGGTGATGTAATCGTCGGCGCCAAGTTCAAGTCCGCGCACGCGATCATCTTCTTCGCCCTTGGCCGTCAACATGATGACCGGAACAGTACTCGCTTCGCGGATCGTTTCCAACACTTCAAAGCCATCGATATCCGGCATCATCACATCCAACAGGATGAGGTCGGGGTTGATATCGCGCAATCGTTGAATAGCCTGCTTGCCGTTGAATGCTTCAGAGACCTGGAAGCCATCGTGCTCCAGGTTCATGCGAATGAAACGTACCATCCGTTCCTCGTCATCTACAACAAGGACGCGACGGCGGTCGAAATCTTCAGGCATGGATCATTCCCTCACAAAGCCGATCAGGTTTTCCTCTGTTTCGCTCTCCAGGATTTCGATCAATGAGATCTTGTCGATTGGCCAGATCACTTTGACAACATTATGTTCCAGGTAATGGATATCCTTGCCATCGCGCAGCCGCGGATTGCTAACCGTAATGATGGTATCCGCTGGCTTGGGGAGTTCATCGACTTCCCCAGCGATGGAAGGTTCGCCAGCGATATGTAAAATAACAGAGTACGGCATTTCTTCGCCTTTCCGTAAAAAAGAAATCGTTAAATATTGCGGAGCAGAACTTGTATTTTCAGTTTACCCAGGGCAATGATGTCGCCATGATTCAGTGTTTCCTCCACATGCGGGTTGATGCGGCGGCCGTTAATATAAGTACCGTTGGAGGATCCCAGGTCCATGACCATCACGCGCTCTGAATCGCGTTTGACTACTGCATGGAGACGGGAAACACCTGATGCATAGGCCTGATAGGGTGTCAGGTCTATATCGGGCATGATAGGCTGCCCTTCACTTAGGCGGCCCAGGGTGAATTCATTGCGGGAAGCAAGCGGAAGGATCTTGCCGCTGTCCATGAGGTGCAGGGAAATCCAACTGTTAACCGGGGTGGAAACCGGATCTTGTCGCGTGGATTTTTTGCTCAACTCGTTGGCGATCTGTTCGTCAGTAATAGCCTGGGTGATCAGGGTCTCCACACCATCCAATTGAGCGCCACACTCTGCGCAAAACATAGCTCCCGCCACATTTTTATGCTGGCAATTTGTGCAAATGATCATGAGACCTGCTCCTTTTTTGGCGACGCAAGCATTAGGGCGCGTGTGCCATAGTTCATCTTTTTGCTTCCCTCGGCTGAGAGGGCGTTCTTTTCCTGCAGGTTATCCACTTCGAGAAGGATCGTCTGCGCCAGACTGCGTTCACCCTGTGAGAGCAGATTCGATGCCAACACACGCAGGTGACGGGTGGCTGTCTCGACATGTCCTTCATCCAATTCTTTTCGGGCACGCTCCTGCATACGATACAACATCAACCTGGATAGCGCCTGAACAATCTGCGGCGGAGGCGGCTCTGTCTCAGGGTTATCCGTTACAGGGCGTTCCAGCCGAAGTTGCAACGGCGGGACCGGCATGGGGTAGGATGCGATCGAGACCTTGAGGGACCCATCCATGACCGTCAACAAATCCGATTTTACCGCTTTTGGCTGAATAATGTATTCAAAAATAACACGAGTGGAAGCATCCTGCAATATTGTTCCCAGGTGCAGGCGCTCCTCCATTAGTATGGGAGCCGGATCAGGCTCCAATCGGAACGCGTAGCTCAACTCCACGCCTTCCACAGGGGTTACATCCAACATCACATCATCGGCGTAAATTTGAGCAAGAGCGTTGAATTTTTCGAGCAACAGGCGTTTGATATCCTGTGGCTGTGCGATGTAGGCGCTGCTTCCCCCCGTGCGGTTTGCGAGCACATCCAGAAAGATATCGTTCCATTCCTTGCCGATCCCCAATCCGCTGATGCCCACACCGCGTTCCGCCAGTTTGGATGCAAGGGCTAAACACTGTTGTTCATCACCATAGGTATGCCCATCGGTCAGAAGGATGATGTGATTAATACGCTTGCTATCGACGCTGCGCATCACTTCCTTGGCACCGGCTTCGAGTCCCTGAAAGATCTCGGTCGCCCCACCCGCCTGGATCATTTGGATCTTCGCCTCGAGACGCGTTCTCTCCTGATAATATGCAGCCGGGATGATCACCTCTGCACGGTCACTAAAGGTGACAACACTCAGAATATCCTGTTGTCGAAGGTTCCGCAAGATCTGTGTCGCGGCCGCCTTGACCAGATCCATTTTTTCCCCTTTCATGGATGTGGACCGGTCCAACACAAGGCAGACATTCAAGGGAGGAGATGGAGATTGTTTCGTCTCCACCGGTGCTGCCAGCTCAAGGATCATGTAGAGCATCTGCGGCTCATCCAGTTTGACCAGGTTGGGGCGGCTGCAATAGATACGATGGGAGTAAGGAAGAACGATCTTCTCTTCAGGTGGGAGTGTAACGTCGTACTGGGCGCGTCGTTTTGGGTTGGAGAGGACTTCGTACGCTTGTTGAACACCTAGAAACAGTTCTGTCTCACCAGCAGCTGTGTTCTTGTCAGGATGTAATTTTTGGGCGGCATTAAAATAAGCGCGCTTGATCTCTTCTTGAGATGCGCTTCTCGATAGACCAAGAAGACTATAGTAGTCCTGCCGGTTTGGCGACATACCTACCCGATCATTTGAACCAGTACCACGCTGATGTTATCGGGGCCACCCGCTGCATTGGCTGCGTTCACAAGGTTTTGACAGGCACGCTGAAGATTGGGAGCTTCATTAATGGAACGTGCAAGATCATGTTCGGTGATCACCCCCCACAATCCATCACTACAAATCATAAGGTATCCAGGTTGAGGGAAACCGATCGTGAAAATATCGGGGTCCAGAATCTCGCCCTGACCCAGCGCGCGGTACAACACGTTACGGTGTGGATAATTCGCGGCTTCCTCAGGAGTGATGTGTCCCAATTCCTCGAGTCGCTTGACAAGCGAATGATCACGCGTTATTGGTTCGATGCGCCCATCAGGGTAGATAAAATAAGCGCGGCTGTCACCGACATGGGCGACCGTGATCTGCTGTCCCACCACAAGGGCAGCTGTAAGCGTTGTGCCACTTCCGGGTGCTTCTTTTTGGATGGCACGTTGTGCATCTCCCACTGCGGCCTGCATGATCTCTTGAAAGGATTCTTCCATGGTGTCAGATTTGATATGGAAGAGATAAGGGTGGAACTTTCGCAACACATATCCCGCCACACTGCGGATGGCCGCATTGCTGGCGACCTCTCCAAACTGATGTCCACCCATTCCATCGGCTACGATATATAAACCAAAGGGAAGGTTACCCGAGTTGCCAGCCATGGTAGCTGTCAATGCCAGCAAGCTATCTTCATTGAGTTCGCGCTGTTTCCCAACTGATTGTCCACAACCTGCGATCAGTTGCTGCAGTTCAAAACGCGGGTTCTGGTTGTTGACAATAGCCTGCAATTGCTGCTCTGAAAGAGGAGCAGTATTGATCATGTCCTGGGTTTTGACCTGGGGTTCCTGTTTATTGCCGAATAACCAGCGGAAGAATTTATCCACAAAGACTCCTTCTCAGGCAAGCAATGCATAGACTTGGTGATCGGTTGAGCCGAAATACACGATGTCGTCGTAGGCCAGAGGTGTACCAGTGATCGCCGCCTCAGTTCCAAATTTCCAACGTAGACGCCCGGTGCGATATTCCAGGCAATATAGATTCCCATCCACTGATCCGCAATACAGAGAATCTTTGTAGATGATTGGTGAACTATTAACCTGATGCTCCGTTCGGAAGCGCCATACCTCTTTTGCACTTCGAGCTTCCACTGCATAGATGAACCCATCTGACGCACCGACGAAAACGAGGTCATCTGCAATACAGGGCGAACTGATGGATGGCTTGCCCAGACGGAAGCGCCAGATAACCCAGCCATTGCGTGGATCCAGCGCATACAACGTACTGTCCACAGAGGCGAAATATACAGTCTGGTCCGTTCCAGTGGCAGATGATGTCACAGCACGCTTGGAGTGGAAACGCCACTTTAATTCACCACGAAAATCGATCGCATAAAAATCGCCGCTCTCACAGCCCGTATACACCATGCTATTGTGCAGAAATGGTGTGGAACGGATCGCATCCGCAGTCTCGAACTTCCAGGCAGTACGCCCGGTGTTCATATTGATCGCATGCAACTGTCGATCGTCTGATCCGATGAAGATGTGTCCGTCTGCCACACGTGGAGAGGAACGGATCGGCCCATCAGTATAATACGTCCACACCACCTTGCCAGAGCGGACGCTGACAACATGCAGACGCTTGTCTTCTGAACCGAACAGGATGTTGCCATCGGCTACGAGAGGGCGCGAGACCACGCCACCATCTGTCGGGTATTTCCACTGAAACTTTCCATCGGCAGCGTTCAACGCATACAAATTGTTATCATATGAACCAATATAAAGCATGCCTTGATGAACAACCGGCGTACCACGAACTTCATCCTCACACTTAAAGGTCCACAGAGGCTTGATGCCACCCGCATTCGCAGGAATGGGTTGTGTCCCGGCCATGCGGACCAACGCGCCCGTTTTGTGGGCCACCGTTGTCAACGCCTGCTTCATGTCGGCAGCAGTGCGGAAGCGGCTCTCCGGGTTGTATTCCAGCGCTGTGTTCACCACGGCTTCCATGTCTGCAGAAACAGACGTATTGATCCTGCGCATGGGGCGCTCGGCGAACGAGAAGGGTGGCTCCAGGCGCGGGTCGCGACGCGTCAGCGCATGATGGATGGTGGCACCCAGAGCATAAATATCCGCGGATGGCGTAGCTTCGCCGCGATATTGCTCGGGGGGTGAATACCCTTCGGTGCCGATCATTGTTCCCTTGATCCCAGATTGGAACGTTTTGGCAATCCCGAAATCCACCAGCATGATATCACCGTTGTTGTTGACCATCACGTTCGATGGCTTCATGTCGCGGAAAATGATCGGGTCTGGTTTATGTTTGTGCAAATAGTCAAGCACATCGCATAGCTCAATTGCCCAACTCAACACCTGTTCTTCGGGTAGAAAGGATTTGGCTTCGTTAATGATCGCTTCCATATCCTTGCCATGAATGAATTCGAGCACAAGGTAGGAACGGCTTTCGATCGAGAAATAGTCGTAAATGCGGGGAATGGACGGATGATGGAGTGTTGCCAGCAGGTTGGCTTCACGTTCGAAGTTTTGGACGATGGTTTCACGCACCAGCGGGTCAGGTGCGGTGTTGATCATTTCCTTGACTGCCACCAGTTTCGTCACATTGGGAAAGTGCATATCGCGAGCGCGATAAACAGACCCCATACCGCCAATACCGATCACTTCCTGGATCGCATAGCGGTTGGCAACCGTAACCCCCGCCTGAAGCTGACGTGGAGAGGTGGAGTTGTTGTCGCCCTGATCATCAGATAACTCAGGAAATATTCGTGTTTCCAGTGCAATACTCCTTAATGAGCAGATTATAGTTTGCAGTTGTATGTTTGACAACTACCGAAAAGTGACCAACATATCAAAATCGTATATATATTTTCAACCCCGTCACAAGCATCCCTTGCCGGGAACGTACTTCTGCGGCACAATACGCCCATTGTGAAAATCCTGGCAGTCAGCGACGAAGTAGTGGAACGGCTCTATAGTCTGTGTTCAAACGGACATTTCCGCGATGTGGAACTGATTCTGGGGTGTGGCGACCTCCCCTATCCCTACTTGGAAAACCTGCTTACATTTTTGAATGTTCCTTTAATGTATGTGCCCGGAAACCACGATCCGGTGTATAACACGGAGAGTCAACCTGCCCATGTAGAAGGCGGCTCCAATCTGGACCTCAAGCTGGTGCGCTTTAAAAGGTTTTTGATCGGCGGCTTTGGCGGGTCCATCCGCTACCGCCCCGATGGTGTGAACCAGTATACCCAGAATGAAGCCTATATCCGTGCATTTCGCATGCTCCCACGGTTGATGATCAATCGCATGAACTATGGAAGGGCGCTGGATATCCTCATCACACATTCCCCTCCCTTTGGGATTCACGATGAGGAGACCCAGGCTCATCAGGGATTAAAAGCCATCAACTGGCTGCTGCGTGTGGCCCGGCCGCGTTACCATTTCCACGGACATACTCATTTTCAACGCCGAAACCTTTCTGCATCTGAGACGAACCAGGATATTACGAAGATTATCAATATCTTTCCCTACAAAGTCATCGAAGTGAGTCATTAAAAAATATGCCAGATCCATTTTCCGAAGAAGCCCGCGTTGATTTTCAACGGGCGCGTCTTAAAGCATTTATGAACCGTGTCTGGGGAACCCTCTCCGGGCAGCGCTCCACCCTGCTTTCCTACGACGAGATCAAGGAAAAACTGCATGTAGGTGGTCCCGTATATCGCGGGGTGAAAACCATCCGCGTGGACCAGATCGCGGGCAGCCTGAACCGTTATCACGAGTTCGATGCAGTCTTCCTCCCTGCCAGTGACAAATTGGCTGATCGTTGGCAGAGCGTCAACCGTGCCTTTTATCAGGAGATCAGCCTGCCACCGGTTGTCTTATATAAAGTGGGCGAAGTCTATTTTGTGGTGGATGGACATCACCGCGTCTCCGTCGCCCGCGAACAGGGACAGATCTTCATCGAAGCGGAAGTGCGCGAATGCTACACGCGCGTCAACATCACCCCCGATATACGAACAGAAGACCTCGAGATCCTGGAAAACAAAGTGCACTTCCTCGAGCGCACATCCCTGGACAGTCTGATCCCTGATGCAAATATCAAGCTCACCATCCCTGATGGATTCGACCGCATGCTCGAACATATTGCCGTGCATCGCTATTTCATGGGTCTAGATTGGAAGCGCGACATCTCTGAAGAAGAGGCGATCAAACACTGGTATGAGACGGTCTACATGCCCATCGTTAAGGTGATCCGTGAGACCGAGATTCTCAAGGATTTCCCCGATAAGACCGAAGGCGACCTTTACCTGTGGGTACTCGACCACCAGCATTATCTGGAGCAGGAGGAAGGACTTCCCCTTCAACCACCCGATGAAGCTGCGCGCATGTTCATCGAGGAAGATGTTAAAAAGAAACGTGTGCGCAAACCGCGCGCGCCGAAGAAAAAATAACAAGGAATTGCCATGACCCATCCACATGCCCTGGCCGGTGTCTACGCCGCAGTAGTGACTCCGCTCAAGAACGACGCAACCCTGGATCTGGATTCTATCCCCTTGTTATTGAAGTTCCTTGCCTCGCGTGGCTGCCACGGAGTCGTGCTGTTCGGCACCACCGGCGAAGGACCTTCCTTTTCACCGACCGAGCGCGAAACATTGATGCGCGCGGTGAGCGAGTGTAGACATGAATTACCAGGCTTCCGCGTGATCGTTGGAACCGGAACACCAAGCATTTCTGAAACGGTCGACCTCACCAAACTTACCTTTAATCTTGGCTTTGATGGCGCGTTGGTTGTGCCGCCATATTACTTCCGCAAGGCAACTGATGAAGGTCTGTTCCACTGGTTCAGCGAATTGATGAACAAGGCTGTCCCTGCTGATGGATATGTGCTTGGTTATCATTTTCCCGACGTGGCGGGGATTGGATTTTCCATTGAACTTCTCAAACGATTGAAGCATACGTTTCCGGTTCAGTTCGCGGGCATCAAAGATTCATCGCATGATGCCAACCTGGCACGAACGCTGGGTGATACGTTTGGCTCCGACCTGGCCGTCTTCACCGGCACCGATTCATACCTGCAGTTGGCCATGCAAAATCATGCTGCGGGATGCATCACCGCTCCGGCCAACCTCCTTTCACCAGGTCTGCGTGAGCTATGGGATCTGATGAACACCGGGAAAGATGCAACCGAAGTGCAGGCGAACGTTAAAGTGCAGCGCAACATCCTCGACAAGTATCCACCTTTTCCTCCCACGTTGAAGGCCTTACTGCATCGCCTGCATGGTTTCCCGCGTTGGAACGTCAAGCCGCCGCTGGTTGCGATCGCCCCGGAATTGGAAGAAAAGGTTGTGAGTGAATTCGAAGGGATTGGATAACCCAACACAAATGACCACCTGGCGACTCTTGATCACCTCTCCTGCTCGCGGCGCGTGGAATATGGCTCTCGACGAAGCGATATTGGAACACATTGGACGCGGCGCTTCTTTGCCGACGCTCCGGTTGTACGCGTGGGACCCAGCCTGTCTCTCTCTTGGGCATGCCCAACCCTTCGCCGATGTGGATACCGCGCGTCTCCAGGCGCACGGCTGGGAAGTGGTCCGCCGCGTCACAGGCGGACGGGCGATATTACATACCGATGAACTGACCTATTCCGTCATCGCGCCGAATGATGAACCACGTGTGGCAGGTACGGTCCTTGAATCGTATAACCGATTGGCGCAAGCCTTGTTGCTGGCTGTGCAAACGTTGGAATTACCGGTTGAGATGAAAGAAGGCAAACCAGCCGAACCTTTTTCCCAGAACCCCGTTTGTTTTGAAGTACCTTCCACCTATGAAATCACCGTTGATGGAAAAAAATTGATCGGCTCAGCACAAGCTCGAAAAAAAGAAGGTGTGTTGCAGCATGGTTCGCTCCCATTAACCGGTGACTTAACGCGAATTTGTCAGGCGCTGGCATTTAAAAACGAAACTGCTCGCGAAGAAGCCGCAAGACGGCTACTCGCTCGGGCCGCGACCGTGGAATCCTCGTTGGGGCGTGTGGTGAGCTGGGAAACGGCAGCTCAGGCCTTCATCCACGCGTTTGAAGCGCAGTTGGGGTTAACGCTTGAGCGAGGTGAGTTGTCTCCATCCGAAACCGAACGGACCGAGGAGCTTGTCGCTAAAAAATACGATCACCCCTCGTGGACGGAACGCGTGTAGAGAACTTTCTGCAACATAGTTCCGTCTTCATACCAAGGAATTCATCATGGCATACAAAAAGAAAATTCTCCTGGGTATAGGTCTCCTTCTCCTTGTTACATTTGGAGTTGCCGGATCGAAACTGTACCGTCAGCCGCTCGGACCTGCACTGGAACTACCCACTTCCACAGCACCCAACGCCACGCTGACAACGTTTCCCCTGGACGCAGCTGCAAATAGCACGGCAACAGAGATACAAGCCACAGCCACCAATACTCCCCAACCCTTATGTGGCGGACCGGCCGTGATGAACATCCTTGCCATCGGCTCAGATGCGCGAGGGAATCATTATTTATATGGACTGGCAGATGTGATCCGTCTCGTGCGCGTGGATTTTGTCAACGCACGGGTGGGAATTCTTGAAGTGCCGCGTGACCTATGGGTGGAGATTCCCGGAATTTCGGACCATTACGACATTACGAATGGCAAACTAAATCAATCTTATCTCTATGGCAACAAAGGGCTCGGCTATTACGACGGTCCCGGCGAAGGACCGGGGCTGCTGGCACGCACGTTGAACCTGAACTTTGGTGCACAACCCGACAACTATATCGCCGTGAACATGCACACATTCGAAGCCATCGTGGACGCTGTGGGCGGCATCGATGTGTATCTGCCGTACGATGTGGAAGTGTTCACACCCGAGTATCCCGATGGATATGGCGTGGAAGCCGGGCAGCATCACTTTGACGGTGAGACAGCATTGTGGGTGGCGCGCATCCGTCAGTATGGCACATTCAGCCGCGCCGAGAATCAGAACATCATCATGTGTGCGTTGCGCAAGAAGTTGTTGAGTCCTGCCATCGTGCCTGCTATCCCGCAATTAATCAGGGACTTTCAACGATACGTTCAGACCGACTTAAGCGCAGAACAGATCAGCCAGCTTGCCTGCCTTGCCACACAAATGAAAGGCGCAAACGTGGTCTTTGCCAGCTTCCCGATGGAACTCTTCAGCGTGGAAAAAACCTATGACCCACAAAGTAAGGACACCACATCCACGCTCGATGCAGATTTCAACATCCTGCGCGACTACGTGGACCAGTTCCAGGCGGGAACGTGGCCCGATCCAAACCTTGTGATCAACACCACGCCCTCACCTGCCGAGACCGATCGCGAATTTGCGTGCGAAGATTAAGGCTACAAAAATGATCAACACTTTCCTGGTACGTCGATCACATAGAAATACATGTCGCCGGGTCTGGTGGAGGAGATCTTGACGCCATCTGCATTAAAGGCTTCCACATCCCAATAGAACCGACAGGTGATCAGCGCTTGGGAAGGTTTATATTCCGTGCCGTCCACCCGTTCTGCTGTGACAACTGGGTTGAAATTAATGTCGTAGATGGTGATCTCATAATAAGCGGCGTCTTTATACGCATCCCAGCCAAGCACCGGCATGGCATCAGCGAGCACCTTGTCCTTTTTGGGTGTAGTGGCGCGCAGATCGAATTTCCAGATACTCCATGGGTCCAGGACCAGATTCTCTCCAGCAATGACCGTTTGCTCCCTGTCGCCGTTTGAGTCAAAATAGAAGATGAACCATCCGGTGCTGAAACTGTTGATCGCAACAATATACCTGCCGGGGGTCACGTTCTTGAACACGTAATAACCATTCGCATCTGTATTTGCCCGGTATTGATAGATACCTGTGCAGCCTCCGGAAAATCCTTCACAAAGCCAGACGGCCGCTTTAGGCACAGGCTGGTCGTTCCACAGAACCAACCCGACTACATTGCCTTTTCCATCTGCGGGAGCTTCGATCTCGGGTATTTGTGTAGCAGTGACATTCGGTGTCAAGGTGGCCGTGGGTTCCGGCGTATTCGTGGAAGTTGCCGTGGCTTCGGGAGTGGGTGTATCCGCGAGAGTCGATGTCGCCGCGGGGGTGTCCGTATCCAAAACAACTGTTTCCGTCGGCATGACCGGAGCGTTCCCGGCGCAGGCAGCCTGCAAAAGGATCAGGATCATGCAAAAACCAACCGATAAAATTCTTCTGGCAGATCGTGTGTCCATTTTTCTCTCCTTTGTTTGTTCGAGTATGGCGGGATTCATCTGCCAGAACAAGATAAACAACTGCCAAAAAACGCCAATCCTTGCGTCGCTTCACTGTGATAAATGGCTATCGTGTGACCAGTATTCTATTGACTTCCCCGACCGACCTTCATTCTCGTATACCTACCCAAGGGGGAACCTGTATTGCTTTCACATCAGTGAAAGCAAACACAAAAGGCTGGAAGGTGCCATCCTTTCGATTCATGATTTGAGTGCCCTTACTTTGCGATCTTCTCCACCGGGAACTGGATTTCCGTGATCGTGTCCGGGTCGTTCTGATTGCCGTCGCCTTTTGACTGCAGATAGACCTCCCGGCATGGACCCGTGATGCAATAGTTGTTCTCTGTGATCCATTTGCCGATGGCATTGTAGGCTTCGCCGAGCGTGGCAAACGGTCCGTGATGGATCGTGCAAGCCATGGCATCGACGGCGGGCAGATTCTTCACCTTGATGCGTTTTGACTCGCTGAGCTCCACATCGATCGGTTCGCAGACTTCCAGATCCCAATCGCGTTCCTTGAACTCATCATCGTGATACAGCGTGAAACACTCACCACTCGGTTTGACACGATGCATCGCCAGATAGCCTTCCAATTCGCTCCACAACCCACCCTGCTCGGGCGGAGTCGGCACCACATCCCGCACGGAAGCGATCTTCATCTCATCCGCGCTCTTGATCACCACATCATACTTGGACATTACTTCCTCCTGTTCGATTTGCCTCAGTTGCGACTCGATGCGTTCGAGACGCTCCGTTTCTTCGCGCAGCCTTTGCCGGGCCTCCGTTTCACGCAGCTTGAGCATGCCCCGCATCTGTTCCACCGACAGACCATCATCAAGGAGATGGCCGATCTCCTCAAGCGAAAAGCCCAGGTCTTTGAGCGCCAATATGCGATGCAGCACCGACAACTGACTGTACTCGTACAAACGATAGCCCGTGAAGCCATCCACGCTGACGGGTTTGAGCAAACCCATCTCGTTGTAGTAGCGCAGCGTCTTCACCGAGACACGACTGAGTTTTGAAAAGTCTCCGATCCGGATCATGTAGAAGGTTCCTTCGATGCGTGTTATACACCCTCCAGCGGCGGGAGAGTCAAGGGGATATGCCATTTTCCACTTGACCCTTCCCCTCTACCGTTCTACAATCTAAGTAGTCTAGTTGGTCCCATGGCCTGATCGTCTTATCGTCCTTTTGTGAGACGTCCGACCATACAACCATCCAACGATCAGACTACCCGACTATTCGACTAGGAGACGAAACACATGGCTGATTATTTATTCCGCGGTACGCTCGCTGATCTCGA
>CAZKSG010000066.1:11857-22259 GCA_964555335.1 uncultured Anaerolinea sp. | reverse complement strand
TATGTTTACTATTTCAAATAGTATGCCTACTTTGAGTTATACCGGGCAGCTAAATAAAAAGCAAACGCCACGTACTCAATTTGCTGAAGAATACGTGGCATTCACAATAAAGTGAATCAGAATTATTTCAACTCGTCTCTGATCGCACCAATCAGGTAGAGTAAAAACTTTGTACTACTCTCAGCAGTTGGGGCCGAAACGAAATTGTTCCAGTTTCCGATCAACTCCTGGTCATTCGTTGCTTTGATCATTGTATCGATAGCAAGAATATCCTTTGCAGTCGACCCAACAGAAAACGCGTACAAGATTTCTGCCTTCTTGCTGGCCGAGGTGGTCTTCGTCTGGAGCCCCTTATTCTGATCTTGTGACTTTTTTAATTCAGCTTGTGCAGTAGTCAGGTCTCCACTGGTTTTTTCGAGATCAGCCTTGGATTGGCCAAGATCGCCAGTCAACTTTTCGTTATCACCCTTAAGTTTTGTATAATCCGCCTGGAGTTCGGTATGCTCTCCCTGAAGCGCAGTTAATTGTTGTTGTGTGTCAATAAGGTTGGAGTTCAACTGATAAGCCCAGAATCCCAATCCGGCTACAACGATCAACAGAACGACTAGAAATATCGCCAAAATAACGGTAGTTGAGTTTCGTTTTGTGACTTTAGTCTCCTGAACAGGGGTAGGAGCTGGTTCAGATTGTTGTACTTCTTGCGGGGTGAGCGGATCAGGCTGCATATTTTCCTCCATCATATCCAACGAATAAAATGGGTATTGCCATGCGCCAACAATACTTTATTATTCCGTTCCCTATTCGGGGTTATCCGATAATTATAAAAGTCATTATACTCACCCTAAATCGAAAGTCAATCAGTATTTCCTGCAAATCACAGGATGACAAATGGAGGGATACTCTGCGGTCCTGGGTGATTTGATTTGGTAGTCGTTGAAATCCATTTTCTCTCCATCGTAAATAAAAAATCAGTGCTGTATGACGTCATGTAACAGGTCATACAGCACTGATTGAAGTTTGTGTGAATATTATTTCAAGCTGTCACGGGTTGTTTTGAGCAAGTACTCTATGAATTCATCCACTGCATCATCGGATGGCGATTTTTTAAGGGCGTTCCATTTATTGATCAGGTTTTGATCGCCGCTTTTCTCGATCTGGGAGTTAATTTTGAATATATCGGAGGCTTCGGTGGATGTGATCCATACATACACCACATCGAATAATTTTCCGGCTTTTTCCATCTTTCGAGTAAGATCGCTGCTTTTCTGCTGTGATTTACTCAGGTCAGCCTGCACATTTGCCAGGTCTGTGTTGGCCTTTTCCAGATCCGCATTAAGCTTGTCTTTTTCACCAGAAAGTGCTTGATAATCTGTCTGGAGCTTTTCGTGCTCTGCCTGCAGGGATGCAAGTTGCTGCTGGGTATCGGTCAGTTGGGTATTCAATTGATAGGTCCAATATCCCACCCACGCAAACGCAACAAAGAAAAGAAAGATGAGAATTCCCAATACAATGGATGTCAGTCTCAGCTTCGCACGCTTCTTTTCCGAGGCGGAGGATGAGGCAACCGGTATTTCCTGCACAGGAGCGGACTCCAATTGTGAAACATCCGGTACAGGAAGCGACTCGGAGAGTGCCTCCTGATGCTGGTTTTCATCTTTCTCAATGGTGGGTATATCGGGTTGCATAACTTCCTCCAGTATGGTGCAGCCGTGAAATTTCGTTGAAAACCCCACTAAAGTTGGGATTCAACCGACAACTACAAGGTCATTATATGGAACGCAAATGACGAGTCAATCTACATTGATGACTGATTAAGTAATGAGTTTTTCCGGCTGAATGTCATGCCCCCGAAGACACTTTTCTCGAAAACCAGATGGTTTTACTTTCTATCGTAAACCCCGCCGATTCTGCCGTCCTCTGCATGGAAACATTTGTCCCGCTGGTTCCCAGGTGAGCTGTCTCCATTCCGCGCTCTCTGAGCAATTTCATCCCAGTAAGAAGAAGGGCGCGGGCCAACCCTATACCCTGGAAATTTGGATGGACAGAAATCGGATCGGTGAAACCTTTCTTTTCCACTTCATTGACCGAACAGATACAATTACCCGCAACCCTGCCATCCGGACTGAGGACGATCAGGTCAAGAGACATATCGTATTCACTTGTATCCATGATCACCAGGCGGCTTTCGGCAGTCATGTACTCGGTACCAAATGCAGCACGATGAGCGGAAGCAACCGCTTCCACTTCATCCTTTCCGGCAATCGGACGGATGATGAATCCCGGCGGCAAAATGGGATCAGGAATCGGGTCAAAAAGAGAGCGTGTCAGGTACAGCGTTGTATCCCGCGTTTGTCGGAATCCGTTTTTCGTCAGAAAGGAAATCCTTTCACTGTAGTCTTCTCTACAACTGGCATCAAGGGTCGCTGACTCACCTTCAGGAAGGGTTTTACGGATACAGGCTTCACCCCATTCTACGATCTCTGCTCCAAGAGTCTCTTCCAACTCCTTCTCCACCTCCCAGCGCAGGTTGTTGAACAGATCCACATATGCCCAGGCAACGGGCTGGTCAGCATCGAACCACAGCCTTGTGTTCGCGCGGATTGTTTCCGATGCCAGGTTTTCTTCGATATCCACTTTCACCGGATAGTCATTGAGGTGAGCTACAGTCCGCGTCTTTTGAATCAGGTCGAGAATGATCTGGAAATCTTTCTCGTCTTCATATAATCTACTGGAAATTTCAATAGTGGGCATATGCATTGCAATCTGTGATGTGAAGTGACTCTTTTCTTACTCAACAGGAATGTCAACCATTAAAGGATCTTGCAAGATTCATCCACCACTTATCTTTTTCTCCAGGCACAAATGGAGTGTATATTGTTAATCGGTCGGCAATTCCATTGTAGCGCTTTTTCAACTCGTCGGCTAATTTATTTTCTTCAGTGACGAGACAAAATTCATTCAACATTTCGTCAGTGATGAGCATCGGCATTTCTGCCCATTCCCCTTTGGCTGCATGCATGGACAATTTCTCCGCCACATCCGTCCATCCATGCAGGTCCATCACAGGGCGATAGGATGGTGTGGATGCATAGAACGAGATCTGCGCCCGTGCAAAATTCATCTCTTCTGGAGTTGTGGCAACAAAGGCGTTCATGCACATGGAGATATCTTCGCGTGTGCGGCTTGCCTTTTTCGCTCCTTCCTCGATCGCTGGCAACATGACTTCTTTCATATAACGGATACTGTGGAAGGGATGCGCATGAAACCCATCGCACAATTCACCTGCAAGCCTGGCAAGCCCTGTATTTACCCCTGCAATATAGATGGGAATATTCGGATACGTGATCGCTCCCCCGTTGAAAAATGGCGACATCAACGTGATCTTGTAATACTCGCCGCGATAGTTCAGCTTTGTGCCGTTCTGCCAGCAATCCCACAAGGTACGGATGACTTCAATTTGCTCGCGCAATTTCCCTGTTACCGATTCGGGCCATGCCATGCCAAACCTGCGTTCAATATGCGCCTTGACTTGTGTGCCAAGCCCAAGAATAAAGCGCCCATCTGATTGTGCAGCCAGGTCCCAGGCGGTGTAGGCGATCGTCGCAGGCGACCGCGCGAACGAAACGGCGATGCCCGTCCCTGCGCGAAGACGCGATGTGTGTTCAGCGATCAACGCACACGGGAGGAAGGGATCGTGTTGAGTCTCCTGAGTCCATAGGACATCGAATCCAATCTCCTCCGCCGCTTTCGCAATAGCTGGAACATCTTTCAAATGGATAGGGGGAAGCGCAGCATCGAATTTCATATTTTCTCCCTGTCATTGCGAGGATGGCTTGTCCACCTCGTAATGATATTAATCGAGCAAATACGCCATGATCCAATTCGTCGTCGCATTGAGTCCATCGATGTGGGCACGTTCGTAGTTATGCGACGCATCTATGCCGGGACCGATCAGTGCCAGTGCCACATCACCACCTGCGCGCCAAAACGCTTCACCATCTGAACCGTAGAAGACATAGACATCCGTTTTGTATGGAATGTTGTGTTTCTCAGCGAGCGCACGCAGCTTGTTATTCAAACCAAAATGATACGGTCCGCCACCGTCTTTGATGCACAGGGTGGCATTGAACTCATCGGACTCCTGCCCCTTGCCAACGACTGCCATATCCACACAAACAACCTCAGCCACATCAGATGGGATTCCCGCCGCCGCGCCATGACCGACTTCCTCATAATTGGAGATGTGGAAGTACACGGTTCTCACGGGGCTCACGCCTGCATCCGTCATGGACTTGATCGCGGCGACGAGATTGGCCACGCACGCCTTGTCGTCAAGGAACCGTGAGCGGACAAATCCGTTCGTCACTTCAACGCGCGGATCGAACGCCACACAATCGCCAATATTGATTCCCAAAGCGCGCGTCTCGGCTTCTGAGATCGTACGTGCGTCCAAGCGGACCTCCATGTGATCATCATCGCGCGGCGTTTTGCTTCCCTCTGCGCTGAAGATATGACCCGATGCCGTATCGATCAATACCGATCCGCGTATCTTCTTCCCTTTCGCCGTGAATACCCATACGCCTTCGGTCTCCACGCTCGGCCACTGAATGCCGCCAATACGACTCAACTTTAGCCGTCCGTTTGGTTTGATCTCCTTCACCACCGCACCTAGGGTATCCACGTGGGCTGTCAATGCCACCGGCGGCAAATCACTTTCCACCTTCCATTTTGCCACGAGCGCACCTTTACGAGTTCGGCTTAACTCCAACTGTTGGTATTGTGACAGTTCCTTTTCTACAAACGCAATGGCTGGATCTGCAAAACCAGTTGGCGATGTGACGTTCAACAACTTCACAAGAAAATCGACAAAATATTCCTGATCGATGGCTGGCAGTGACATTGTTTTCCTCTTTATTTACAAATTGGGAATATCGAACAACCTTAGACTTTTGAACCTTCAAACTGAACGATCGTTTCTCGCCACTCTTGTGGAATGGAGATCGTCTTTCCATCCTGGTAATCGTACGTCACAATGATCACTTCTCCCTTGGATAATTCCTTCCCCGTATCGACATCGATAATATTCTGCTCCCACATCATCGACTTGTTGCCCAGTTTTGCAGCATGAACACCCACCTTGATGTTCTGCCCAAAATAAATGGGGTCCAGATAGGTCAGGTGAATATCTGCCACAATCACGCCGATCTTCATAAACGACTGATCCCTGGTGAAAAGTCCCAGTTCGATCATATAGGCAACACGTGCCTGCTCAAAATAGGTAAGATGTTTTGCGTTGTTGACGTGTCCCTGTGGGTCCAGATCCCCGTAGCGGACTTCGATGGGATGATAGAAATGATAATCGCTCATAGAGAGCGATTATAGTCTGCGAAGTGATTAGTCTGCTAGTCCCCTCGCCTTCTTGTCGGCTTGTCTATAGCTGAATGGACAAGCCAACAAGAAAACATAACTTAACGACAAAATCTTGCCAATCCTTCACTATCTCTGATTGCAATTCTCCCCTCTGTATCTGTATCGATCAATCCCTGTTCTTTGAATAACACCATCGTCTGGTTGACGCGCTTTCTCGAAGCGCCAACCAGGTCAGCGATATCGCTCTGTGTCAGCACAATGCGGATCTGCGTGGCACCGTCTTTTTCACGCCCATATTTTTCGGCAAAAGCCAGCAATTGACGGGCGACCCGTCCGTTCACGTCGAGAGTCGCCAGTGCCTGTATTAACTGATCTGAGAGACGCACACGCGCTGATAAGATCTTTACCAGATTCCGTGCCACGGGTGTGAAATTGTCGAGCATGTAGTTGAACGTGACCTTGTCCATCCACAGCAGCAGACTGTTCTCCAGCGTTACTGCGCTGGCAGAACGGCCGACACTGTCGATCAGACTCATCTCGCCGAGCAGATCACCTGTTCCCAGGATGGCGATAATGACATCGCGCTCACCCTGCTCAACGTGAATTTTCACCGTCCCATGCAGAATGACATAGACCGCCTCACCAGGTTGTTCAATGGTTATGACATTGCGCCCGGCCTCGAACACGCGACGATGGGCGTGCTGGGCAACCCAATCGAGCTGCGTGGGGGTCATGCCCGCGAACAGGTCAATGTCCGCGAGCAGATTGCGGGTGCTGTCTTTTTTGATCTCAGTCATGGTGCGCATATTGTACATCTCTTGTGTTCACCTTGTCTTGTTGCAATATGCCTGTCATTTTGCCTTCATTGTGCAATGTAATTTCCAATCCTTCAGAGGCGGACTGTGCCTCACCAAACTTGTCCTTTGCCACGTTCTCCATGCCCTCCACCACCTCGTCAGAGTAGGCAGGATCATGATGGAACAAGACCAACTGTCTGGCACGCGCAGAGGCGGCAACCTCACACGCCATTGTCACAGTCGAGTGTCCATATCCCTGCGTGGACGGAAATCCCGCCTGCCCTCCCCAGTAATGTTCATCGGAATACTGCGCATCGTGGATTAACACATCGGCATCTTTCGCAAACGCAACCAGACGTTTATCAGTACCTACATAGCCTTCCGTATCGGTCGCATACACAACGGACTTGCCGTGCCACGTGATGCGGTAGACAAAGACCCCGCCCGGATGCGCATACGACTTGTGCACTCGGATGACGACCGCTTCATCACTCAAGCCCACAGTTGACTCCGTCACACGGACTCCATCCTCATCCCATATAATGACTTGCGACTCGCGCACCGGTTGAATATCCTTCGTTGAAGCCATCTCGCGCAAACTAATCGGGAACGTCTCGGAGGACTGGTTGTGCTCCAATACATTCTTCAGTGACTCATGTGTGCCATCAGGTCCGAAAATGTGCAGTTTTGCACCGGGTATATACGCTGGAACAAAAAACGGAAAGCCCTGTGTGTGGTCATGATGCAGGTGACTGAACAGTAACATGACTTCCAGCACACGTCGTCGGGCCAAGTCACGTCCCAGAGGGATAATGCCCGTTCCGGCGTCGAGAATGATCGTTTTATTTCCCGCACAGACTTCCACACATGCAGTGTTGCCGCCATATTTCACCGTGCCTGTGCCCGGTGTCGGATAACTCCCCCGTACGCCCCAGAATTTGATTCTCAGTTCGTCAGACATTCCGCACCTCCGTTTGATTGTCACCCTGAAGGAGCGATTGCTGCGACTGAAGTGTCCTATTGGATCCCGAAGATTCTTCGCTTCACTCAGAATGACATGGTACGCTTTTATTATCCTCATCGCCGCGATTGTCTCAAGGAAAGTGTTCTCACGGGGGGTGAGAAATATTTCACAACCTGATCAAATTCAAATTAGAAAATTTGTGCTATACTTCCTCTACTCTAACTCGATGGTGAGACTATGTCTGTCATCCGTTCGTCTGACATTGGAAGTTATCTCTATTGCCGTCGTGCCTGGTGGTACCGCAAACAAGGAGTCGAATCGGAGAACCAGGCGGAATTGACAGCCGGAACCGAACTCCACACCAAACATGGACGGCAGGTGTTGGCATCTTCGATCAACCGAAATATCGGGTTGGTTTTACTCATGATCGCACTCATCTTAATTGTCGCATACTGCACCTACCAGATAATTTGATCCTGTACCCGATTTGCAGATGTTATACCTAGCCCTTGGACTTTTCTTTATCGCACTTCTTTTCTTCTGGCAATCCAATCGCCAGCGAAAAGCCGCGGGCCTGCCCGGCGGACGCGTCATCTACACCGATACGCGCGGCTGGGGCAAACTGGAACGCCCGCTTTTTCATCAGGCACTGGGGCTTACAGGCAAGCCTGATTACCTCATTCAGCAAAACGGACAGATCATCCCCGTCGAAGTGAAATCAGGGCGTGCGCCCGAAGCGCCGTACGATTCACACATCTTCCAACTGGCTTCGTACTGCCTGTTGGTCGAAAAGACCTACGGTAAGCGCCCATCGTACGGCATCATCCATTACAACGACCGCGATTTCGCCATTGACTACACACAGGAGTTGGAATCAAAATTGCTCGACATTCTCGCCGATATGAAACGCGACGATCACAAAAGCGAGGTCCCACGCTCACACGAACACGCATCCCGTTGCGCCGGCTGTGGATTCCGGCATTCGTGTGACCAACGCCTCGTGTAAACGTAGGGCGCAGCCAAGCTTTCGTAGGCAAATCCGTTAACCGCTTCGCTGTGCCTTTACACAGGTATAATCGCATCATGGCCGACATATTCATCCCCACACGACCAGTTGTCACGGCATATCCCAAAATGCCACAAGCTTTTGCCGAAGCGGAGGCAATGTCGGGCTATCTCAAAGAAAAGGGAATCGAAGCGCCACATGGTTCCCTATACGATGAAGACCTGCGGAAGCGGGTACGGCGCGGCGAATTCGACCTGCTGATCATGGCAGGCGGGGATGGGAGTGTGCTGCGCGCCGGAAACCTATGCGCTTCGAGCAAGACCCCGATCCTGGGCGTAAACCTGGGAAAATTGGGTTTTCTCATCCAGATCGAGCGCGACGAATGGCGCGAGTACTTTGACAAATTATTGAAAGGTGAAGCGTGGATCGAGGATCGGATGATGTTGCATGCCGAGCATATCCGCGCCGGAGAGATGCTTGGCAACTGGGACGCATTGAACGAAGCCGTTGTTGGACGCGGACAAAACCTGCGCCCTGTTCGTCTATCCGCAGAAGTGGATGGACGCCATCTCACCAGCTATGTTGCAGATGGACTCATTGCAGCTACAGCGACCGGGTCCACGGCCTACGCCCTCGCCGCGGGCGGACCGATCCTTCCGCCGGAGTTGCGTAATATTCTGCTTGTGCCCATCGCTCCCCATCTTTCGGTGGATCGGGCCGTTGTGCTGGCAGAAGGTTCTACCGTGAGCATTCGCGTCAACGGCGAAAATGCGGTCATGAGCGTTGACGGACAACCATCGATTACATTGATGGAAGATGACCGCATCAACGTATATGCTGCCGAAGTCACAACCAAGTTCGTCCGTTTTGGCGACCCCGGTTACTTTTACCGAAACCTGACCGCACATATGAACGAGAACTCGTTAGGATTACCGAGATAGAAATCCATTAAACACAAAGGGCACGAAGTACACAAAGTTTTTTAACCTTACGCCTTCGTGACCGTGGTGTCCTTCGTGTTTAAAACTCTTTTAGGATTGCCGAGATGACCGAATCGACAACACTCTTTTGTTACGTCCACCCCAACCGCGAAACATCCCTGCGCTGCAATAACTGCGAGCGTCCCATCTGCGCGTCCTGTGCGGTCCGCACACCGACAGGTTACCGCTGCAAGGAATGTGTCCGTGATCGGCAGAAGACCTTTGATACCTCGGAATGGTACGATTACATTTTGGGCTTTGTCATCGCCGCGATACTTTCAGGGATCGCAGCATTTCTTGTTACATTGATCGGCGGCATTGGTTTCTTTGGCTATATTTTGATCGCCGCTGGCGCTCCCACGGCGGGTGTAGTCATCTCAGAAAGCGTGCGCACGGTGACCCGCAAACGCCGCTCACGTCCGTTGTTCATCACCGTGGCCGTTGGTGTTGTGCTGGGTGCGCTTCCCATTATTTTGTTCCAGCTTCTCACTGGAAACGTATTTGGCATTTTATTTCAAGTCATTTACCTCGTGATCGTTGTTCCGCTCGTCTATACCCGACTTTCTGGAATCCAATTGTTCAGATAACCCATACCCTATGCTTACAGAACTCCGAATCCACAACTTTGCGATCATTGACAAATTAGATCTCCGCTTCGGCTCCGGCTTGATCATCCTCACTGGTGAAACAGGCGCGGGCAAATCCATTATTCTCGATGCCGTGGTCATGCTCATCGGCGGCAAGGCCGATACGACCTACGTCCGCACCGATTCAGACGCCGCGTTCGTGGAGGGTGTATTCCACCTCAAAGGTCCCGAAAAGGAGGCGGTGCATTTCATCCTACAGCGCGAAGAATTGATGGATGATCCTGATTACGTGGTATTGACCCGCGAAGTCCGTAAGGAGGGACGAAGTGTGGCCCGAATCAACGGGCGGACCGTGGGCGTTGCGCTGCTCAAGGAACTCGGCGCGCTGCTGATCGACATCCATGGGCAGGCAGAACATCTGTCGCTGCTCGATCCTCGCGCTCATTTAGGTTTGCTGGATCGTTACGCGGAAGTGGCACGTCCTCTCAGCGATTACCGTCAAACCTATCATGCCTTGTTAAATTTGCGAAAAGAATTAAGTGACCTGCGCAAAGCGCAACAAGATTCGGAACACCGCGTGGAGATGCTCACCTACCAGGCGGAAGAGATCGAAGCGGCACGATTAAAGGCCGGCGAAGATGAAGAACTGCGCAAGGAACGTGACCGTCTGGCCAATGCCGAGTCGCTTGCAGAAAATG
>CAZKSG010000066.1:0-11757 GCA_964555335.1 uncultured Anaerolinea sp. | reverse complement strand
GAACTGCGCAAGGAACGTGACCGTCTGGCCAATGCCGAGTCGCTTGCAGAAAATGCGCAGGAAGCGTTAGCCGTGTTGGATGAAGGCTCGCCTGAGACTCCCGCTGCCACCGATCTGGTGGGGCAGGCAGCACAGGCGTTGGCTGCCCTTGCCAAGATCGACTCAGGGCAAAGTGAAATGTCGAATCAGGCAGAGCTTTTGCTGGACACCATATCTGACCTGATCCACAACCTGCGTGATTATCTCGAAGAGATCGAATTCAACCCAAAGCGTCTCGACGAAGTAGAGGAGCGACTCGACCTGATCCATTCGCTCGTGCGCAAATATGGCGGCAGCATTCCGGCGGTGATCGCCTACGGAAATGAAGCACGCAAACAGCTAGAGACGATCTCCACGGCCGGCGAACGCATCCAGGAACTGGAGATGCAGGAAGCCAAACTGCTCGAGCAGCTCGCCAAACAGGGAAGCATCTTGAGCGAGAAGCGCAAATCTGCAGCAGTGACGATGGGTAGCGGCATCGAAACCGAACTCGATGACTTGCGCATGGCAGAAGCCAAATTCAACGTGGACTTCCAGACGAAGCCTGATCCCAACGGCGCTCCCGTGGACAATGGTACACGTATTGCCTTCGATCAAAATGGCTTTGACAGGGTTGAATTCCTGATCGCCCCCAACCCCGGCGAAGGACTCAAACCGCTGGTCAAGATCGCCTCCGGCGGTGAGACGTCACGTTTGATGTTAGGGTTGAAGAATGTGCTCGCACAGGCAGATGAAATCCCATCCTTGATCTTCGATGAGATCGACCAGGGCATCGGTGGTCGCGTTGGCATGACCGTAGGCCAAAAGCTATGGAATCTCTCACGCACGCATCAAGTGTTCTGCGTGACCCATCTTCCACAACTGGCAGTCTTCGGTGACGAACACTATCAGGTACAAAAACTCATCCAGGGCAATCGCACGTTGACGCGTGTCGAGCGTCTCGATGGCGAACCGCGCTTGCTGGAACTCTCGCAGATGCTCGGCGAAGTTGGCGAGGGGACGTTACGTTCCGCGCATGAGTTGATGCAAGTGGCAAGGCAAATGATTAAAGGAAAATAGTTTTTTGCCACTGAAATACAGAGTATGTAGAAAAGCACAGGGTTTTGTCCTGTGCTTTTTTTCGTGGAAATGGCCTTCGTGAAGAATTCTATAAAGGGCAACCCGCCGCTGTTTATTCTTAAATACTCCAGCAAAAAATATCAACCTGGTTGAAACCTTTGTTCATAGTGTATGAACACAAATTTCATAGGCGTGTCTGGATTTAATATCCCCGGAAAATTATATTCGCCTGATCGCTACTACAAAACTTTATTCAATACAAAGGGAAACAAACATGCTGCAAACTCAAACCACCCCAATCGACACAGCCCAACCCAACCAGTTGGACATGATCCGTGACGCGTTCAACCGCGATCGTTCTCAAATGACTCTGATGCTTGCTCACAAATTGCAGGTCCCAGAAGTAGACATCCTGCGCGCGCTGGAGGGTGACACCGCTCACGAACTCGATTTCTCGCGCTGGGAGGAGATCATCCGTGCCTTCGAACCACTGGGCAATGTGCACGTTATTGTGTCAAATGGCGCCACGACCATCGAAGTGTATGGCCAGTTCGGCAAATTTACAAATTCAGATGGCTTTCTCAATATCCGCACCAAGTCGCTCGATATGCACATCCGCAGTTGGGAGTTGGCATCTGTGTTCGCCTTCCGAAAACCCAGCCATCTGGATGGGCACGAGTCGCTCAGTTTTCAATTCTTTGACAGGCGGGGGAATGCCGCCTTCAAAGTCTTTCTCAATTTTGGCGGGCATGAGCCGTCGCTTGAGTTGCTTGAAACGTACAACTCATTCATCGAACGATTCTCAAAGTAGAAATCCTTAGATTTCTCTAGTAGAATTCTATATAAATCTACATTGAAATTTAAGGCTTTAAGCCTACAATACGAACATCAGAGCGAGGGCGTCTCTCCAACGCCCTCCATACTTTTAACAGGTGATTATGTTTCTCAAAAGGCTTCAACTTGCTTTCATCCATACCGCGGTCGCCATGACCCTCGTTCCGATCAACAGCACGCTCAACCGTGTGATGATCTTCGATCTGGGTGTTTCCAAAACCCTATTTACGATCCTCGCCATTTTTCCATATCTGCTCTCCCCCATTCAAGTGGCCATCGGGTCCTTCTCTGACCGACACCCGATCTTTGGGTATCGCCGCACGCCCTATATCCTCGCAGGATTACTGCTCTGCGTGTTGGGCGTCGCCGTCTCGCCACAGATCGCTGTGCTCATCAGCAACAATTTCACTCTCGGTGTGATCGCCGGCATTTTCGCGTTTGGCTTATGGGGCATGGGATACAACCTCTCAGCTGTTTCCTACCTATCGCTCGCCTCTGAGCTCTCCGGCGAAAAGGGACGCGGCAAAACAGTCGCAACAATGTTTACCCTGATGGTCATTGGCTTGATTGCGACAGGGATCACCCTCAGCCGCCTTGTACCGGAGTATGATCCCGTAGTCTTGACTCGCGCCTTTGTGATCGTCGCCGGTTCTGCCCTCGTCCTGGGTTTGATCGGGCTCATCAAGCTCGAGCCACGCTTCGTGGTTACCTCCCCCACCACCAAAGCGGACACGTACACCGTCAAAGAGATGACCGCCGCCATCACCGAAAATCCCGTGGCGCGTATCTTCTTTGTTTACCTGCTCCTATTGCTCGCCGCCATTCTGAGTCAGGATGTGTTGCTCGAACCGTTTGGCGCACAGGCTTTTGGCATGACGCTCGAACAGACATCGCGCATTGTTTCCATTACCAACAGTTTCACACTGCTTGCATTCATCGTCGCTGGTTTCCTAGATGGACGTGTGAAAAAGAAATATGTCGCGCAGATCGGTAATCTCGGTGCATTGATTGGTTTCGTTGTCATCGTCATCAGCGGACTCATCGCCAGTAAATCAGCTTTTTATACTGGCATCACCCTGTTGGGACTAGGCACCGGACTTTCCACCATAGCCAATCTTTCCCTGATGTTCGATCTAACCGTCCCTGAAAAAGTGGGGCTTTATATCGGCGCCTGGGGATTCTCGAATGGACTCTCACGCCTCGTTGGATTGCTCATGGCTGGCGTAGTTGCCGATATTGCCACAAAAGTTTCTGGCAATGCACTGAACGGATACCTGATCGTCTTCAGTCTCGAAGCCTTGATGCTCTTCATCGCTGCGATCATGTTGTATCGCATCGATGTGCAGGCATTTCAAAAGAAAGTAAGCGAACCCTCCTTTACTGAAAAAGTGGCAATGATGGCGGATTAAAAATGTCAAATATCGACATAATTTATTTTTCAAACTCTAGTTCAAATGGTCTTTCTGATGAAGAGCAGGAGATCGGCGAGGTCTGTATCGCGAATATCAGTCCACGTGAACGACAGATACGCCTTCAATTTGCTGTTCGTCAGTTTATTGTTACGATCGTAATTCTGGGAGTTTTGATCGCTTTGCAGTTGAATCCGCTTTGGCGGCTGCTTTTATTTTCCCTGTTTTCGGCTTCCACCGTGAGTTTCTTTCAAGCCCGCGACAAGACCTGAGTATCGCTCGCTTCGCGCGGTGCGCGAAAATTGGGTGAGTTTGAAGAAAAGATCGAAGATGATGCTGAATTAAAGCAAGTACGACGGCAAGCTCGACGTGTGATTTTAAAGGGAGTTTTATTAGCTCTGCCTCTAACGATCCTTGCCTATCTCCTTCCCTTCTAAGGATACTGCTATGACAGATGAATGGCTCTCCCTCAGTGACGCAGCAAAACTTCTCGGTGTACATCCCAGCACGGTCAGGCTCTGGTCGGATAAGGGGGTGTTACCTACGCACCGCACCTCCGGCGGGCATCGTCGCTATCGCCGCGATGAAGTCCTGTTGTGGTCGAATACCGCGCGCGAGATCCGAGCGGAACCAGAAAATGTCATGCACATGGCGATGAAGAACGTCCGCATGCAGATCGGCGACTCGAATCTTGAATCAGAGGTCTGGTATCAGAAATTGGATGAAAACGCGCGCAAACAGTATCGCGAAAGCGCCCGCTCTCTCGCCCAGGGACTCATGACGTATCTCGCCTCCGAAAATGGAGACGACTCGGAAGCGCATGCTATTGGGTATGAATATGCATCCCGTGCCCGCCGCTACGGTCTCAGCGAAGTTGACGCAACGAGAGCGCTGCTCTTCTTCCGAAATGCGCTGATCGAATCGGTGATGAAAGTCTACCGTGAAGCGAACATCCATTCCGGGAGAGCCTGGGAGGAAATGCTTCACAAAATGCACACCTTCACTGATCTGATTCTGCTCAGCCTGCTGGAAACCTATCACAAGCTGGAAAGCGTGAATCATTAGCCAAACGCACGTATCCCGACAGGAGGTTCATATGGCAGCCACCAACCGTTCAAAACGTTTCAACCCAAATATGCTCACAGAGAAAATTGTCCCGATCATGTTGATTCTGCTTCTTGTTGTGCTGCTGGCTGTTTTTGTTGTGATCGGCTTGTCGCTGGCGGGTATCACTGCGCCGGCATAAAACCCTGTCTGAAATAGGAATACATTCATGAACGTTCTCCCCTACATTTCCACCATCGTAACATTTGCCTTTACTGTCGCTGTATACAACCGCTATCGTCAGCGCGGGGGGATTCATCTGCTATTGTGGGCGATCGGACTGCTGTTCTACGGCATAGGCACACTGAGTGAGGTCATTCTGGGTCTCACTTTCAATGCATTTGTGCTGAAGGTCTGGTATCTCACCGGTGCGATGTTGACCGCCGCGTGGCTGGGAATGGGGACCGTCCATCTCCTGATCCGCAAAGGGAATACAGCAACATTCCTCACCTGGGTGTTGGCTGTGATCTCAGTGTTTGCATTTATTCTCATCCTGCTTGCGCCCGTCACGTCCACAACCTATGATGTCACCCATCCTGCCTCCGAGCAGTACAAGGAGATCTTCTCCCGCAGCGGATTGATCATCCTTCTGACCATTTTGCTCAACATCTATGGCACACTCACACTGGTAGGTGGTGCGATCTATTCCGCGTTTCTCTTCTGGCGCAAGAAGATCCTTGCCAACCGCATGTTCGGAAACATTCTGATCGCTGCAGGCGCCCTTTCTCCTGCCATGGGCGGCTCGTTCCTACGGGCAGGTCTTGCTGACCTTCTCTACCTGAGTGAATTGATCGGCGCGATCCTGATGTTCATTGGTTTTCTGATGGCTACATCTGGAAACTCAGATCCAGCATAACCCTTAATTCTTATTTCAAAGGCGGTTACTTTCGAGCGACCGCCTTTTACTTTAACGCTATAATGAACTCATGATACTAGACCTACCTTTTATACTCGAAACTCGACGAAACCATGCAGTGGAACATGCAACGCTTCACATTCTGGCCCGCAAATTCACGAATCAATCCATGGGTGGACATTCCAACCCGACCGGCTTCTTCCTGATCGGAAACTTTAATAAAGACGACATTCAGCAAGCGGCAGATGAAGCGATGCAGCGACTGCGCTCCGGCGAAAGCGGACTCGCCATCCATGAGGGATGCGGCACCAATCTGGCCACGTCTGCGCTTCTTCCTGCAACGCTCGCATTTGTTCCCATGCGAAGCGCGCGGTCCAATCTCTGGCGTTTGCTCCTCATCCCGGTTGCGGTAGCCCTCGCCGTTGTCGGATATTTCCTTAGCAAGCCGCTTGGTCCATGGCTCCAGAAGAACGTCACTACCGAAGCGGACCTCGGCAATATGCACATCGTGGACATTATCCCCGTCCGTAAAGGACTCCATCGCGTCATCACAAAGTGATTCATCACGAAGGCTGTTACTTCGTGTACCTTAGTGACCCTTTGTGATTAGAAACATTCATGCCCAACATATACTTTTTCTACGGCACCGACGAATTCGCCATCTCGCGCAGGCTCAAGGACTTTGAGTCCGACTTTACCGATCCCACCAGCGCGGATATGAACACGGCCCGCCTCGATGCGCGTTCGATGAGCGAGAATGATTTCAATAACGCAGTCAACGCCATGCCATTCCTTGCCAAGAGACGATTGCTGCTGCTGGCGAACCCGTCATCAAAATACAACAATCCCCAGGTTCGTAAAAAGTTCTTCGAATACATGGAAAAGATGCAGGACACCACGCGTCTCGTCTTGTATGAGACCGTGGATCCGAAGGAAGCCGAAAAGCACTGGCTGGTGAAATGGGCAGAGAAGAATGAGAAACTCATCCAGGTCAAAGCGTTCATGCTTCCTCGCCTGAAGGATATGAACGGCTGGATCGTCAACGAGACCAAAAATCAGGGTGGGCAGATCGAACCGCGTGCCGCTGAAATGCTGAAAGAAATGGTTGGCGTGGATACGCGCCAAGCAGGCATGGAAATCGCCAAGTTACTGGCCTATGTCAATTGGGCACGGTCAATCAACAGTCAGGATGTGGAAGCGGTGTGCATCGTCACATCGCAGCAATCAGTGTTTGATTTTGTCGATGCTCTGGCGAACGGGAATGGAAAAAACGCCCAGCATTTATTGCACCGTCTATTGGAAAACGAAGATCCGTTCTCCTTGTGGGGCATGGTTGTGAGGCAATTCCGCTTGCTCATTCAAGCGCGTGAGATCCTGGATGCGCGCGGCAACAAGGATGATGTCGCACGCGCGCTGGGAGTCCATCCCTTTGTAGCAGAGAAAACCACACAACAGGCCACACGCTTCTCAATTGAATCACTGGAAGGCATCTATCACCGCCTATTGAATATCGACGAGGGGGTAAAAACAAGCCAGGTCACACTGGACCTGGCGCTGGATACGTTGGTGGTTGAACTTACACGCTGATCAGGTTCCCCGTTTTTGTAAGCCAGCTTTTTCATAGATCGCATCGATCACGCGCATGTTACCGATGGCATCATTAGGACCAGTGTTGAGTTGTACCTCCCCACGGATCGCTCCGATAAAAGCCCGCAGTTGCAGCGTATATGAATTTTCTCCCGACACACGTTCATGCATGGTAGTTTTTCCCTTGACCGTTAACAAATGAAATACATGCGGCTGGAAAGGGCTGAACACTCGCAGCAAACCTGCATCTCCTTCCACAATCAGCACGGAACGGAATAGTTTCGGCGAGAGCATGCCGCATTCCATTTGTGCCGTGCGACCATCAGCAAAGGAAAAGTCTGCCTTCATGTTATGGTCCACCTGCGGGAAGAAGAGACGTGCTTCAGCATGTTCGACGGTTGGTTCTGCTTCTGCAATATAACGGATCAAACTGACAGGGTAGCAACCACAGTCCATAAGGGCGCCTCCGCTCAGGTCATAGTTGAAGCGGATGTTGTTCGGCACTGGAAGCAGAAAGGAAAACTGGGCTGCAATATGTTGCACTCTTCCAATATCTCCGCTTTTGATGATTTCCTTCACTCTTGCTGTAAGCGGATGATAACGATAGGCAAACGCCTCACTGAGGACAAGTCCCGTTTCACGTGCAATGCCCGCCATCTCCTCCGCTTCCTGGGCGTTCGACGCAAACGGCTTTTCGCACAAAACATGTTTGCCCGCCTTCAACGCACGGATCGTCCATTCGGCGTGCATTCCGTTGGGCAACGGATTGTAAATCGCGTCGACATCCGGGTCAGCAAGCAACGCGGCATAGGTTTGATGAACGCGCGGAATGTTGTGTTTGTTTGCAAAGCGATAAGCCCGCTTTGGATCACGTGCTGCAATCGCCAGGATCTGGGCTTCGTGAACGTGGCGTGCAGGGTTCGTCAACGCCATGGGAACAATGGCAGCTGCACCGAGGATACCAATGCGCAAAGGGGAAAGTTTGTTCATTTTGATATCGATTTAGGGTTTGTAAAACACGATCAAAGAGTGAGTACTGTTTTTAATCAACTGCACACGAAATTCCCCAGTCGCATCCGGGAGAACAAGTGCTTCGTCGAGAACACGATACACAATGACATCATAGTTCTCGCGTTCGGCCTTGCTCAGGATATTTTCAATGGCAAGTCTTTCATCGCCAGTAGTTTGCGTCGGCATGCCAGCCCGTTTGGGTTTCCAATTCAATTTGTTCCAGTAGAACTGGAATGGGTAATGAAAATCCAGGCCGGTGAAAAGGACTCGCTTATTGGGGTAATTTTCCTTTAGCCATACGAGGGCATCCTGATAGGGGTAATAATGTTCCGATGTGTCCCTCAGATAATTGCCCCAATAGGCAGTCTTCACTCCATCCAAATGGACTGGGGAAAGCCAGAGATTGCTTCCGATCGCAGCCAGCATCAGAATGGTCCCCATGATTCTTCTTTGTTCCGTCATCGTTTTGATGAATCGCAGTGAGCCCGCCAGGATGGGAGGCAATACAAAAAGATTGAAGCGGCTATATCCAACATAGGCCGTATTATCCAGGATATAAAACACCAGAATGGCACCGATCATGGAGATATAGCAGAGCAGGGCGGAATAATCCCGTTCTCTCATCAATACAACGCATCCACCGATAAAAAATAACAGAAACAACCCAAACTGCTCTACAAATGACCGAACGATAACCGGGTATATGGCAGGGTCGAACAGATTTGATGGATGCGGAACAAAACTTCTCGTCCCCACCAGCGTTGTACGAAAATACAGATACAGAAGGATCGGAGCCATGACCGCAAACGCAACCCGAAGTTCACCCATCAACAGGCTCATCCATGTGCTTTCAGACAGTCGAGCGGTCTTTTCCTTCCGCCATGTCCATAACTGCACGATCATTCGAACGGCCAGCAAACATACCAGAAAAGGAATGGTCGTCTCTTTGACAAAACCGACGAGGATCAGAGCATACCAACCCGGGATCTTTAAAATCTCCCTGCTATCTTTATGCAAAAGATTGTCAATATCGATACAGACGATCGTCATCAGAAATACGGCAGGCGGTTCAATATATAGGATGCTGGAGTAATAAAAAACAATGGGGATGGTCGCCACGGCTAGTCCCCAGGCGATCATGAACCAAGGATTGGAACGGTCTGTCCTGCTTTGAAAGACCCAGGCAACACCGATCATGGAAAAAACCGGAACGATCCGATATAGAAATTCATGATAGGGTGAACCGATCACAAATGCCAACTTGGGCAAGACAACATAGAACCAGTAATTGATGAACGGATAACGAAGGAAAAATGCCGTGGTCTTTATCACATCTTCAAACGGATTCTTGCCCAGATAAAAGAAAATGGCACCCGCCACCAACAAAATTGCAGGAAGGATCAGCCAGCGCCGTTTTCGAATCCCCGCAAAGAAAAACAGGACGAGCAGGAAGACAACGATGATCGGACCCGCTATTGGGAGCCGTTGAGCAAGTTCCTGCGTGCGTTCAATGTGAAGTATCTCATCTCCACGAAAAGGAAGAACGGAGTTCAATGCCCGGTAATTCAGCAGAAGGATTGCAAAAACGAGCAGGAGAAACAAGCCAGCATCTCTAGGGCTGAATTCAATCTGCAACGAATCTGCTGACAAAAAAACCCATATAGCACCGATACCGATGGTCAGTGCACAATAAAAAAGAACCACGCTCACAGACGTGGGCAATACCCAATAAGGAGAAATGATGAAACCAAGGATGTAAATGGATCCAAGAAAAGCGACAAGGAATCCCTTGGTCAGTATTATCGTTTGTCTCATTGTTTACTCGTCTGCCGGAACACGAAAACAAGATTTCCTGCTTCGGTTCATCCACAGGCTACGGGAACAGAAACGATTTGAAGATTCCATCTCCCTGGTTATACCAGATGCGATAGTCGTTGGTGTACTCAGCAGCAAAGATGTCAGGTAGACCATCGTTGTCAAAGTCTGCGATGGCCAAGCCGTGCCGGTTGGAGAAAGAGAAACGTTGGTTGGATTTTGTGAAGTTTGCCTGTCCATCGTTCCACCAGATGACTGCCTGATTGAGCCCGGCGATGAGCGCATCCTGATCGCCATCTCCATCGAGGTCAGAAAGAAAGACCGTTTTTGTCTGTTTGCTAGAGATCGTCTGGTTGGCGGACGCAAAGGTTCCTTCCTGTCCATTTTGTGCCTTGCCTTGATTGAGCCAGATCGTCGCTCCGGCTTCGTTCCCGACCAAGGCATCGAGATCGCCATCGTTATCCATATCCCCTACTGCTACAGCCGTGCTGTCGGTAGTACCGAGTCGTTGACCAGAGTCTGTAAACGCCCCTGAGCCGTCATTGAAGAGGACTCTATCGGCCGGATCAGTGTTTCTTCCCACGCCTGGAGCAATGACAGCCACAAAGAGATCGAGGTCGCCATCACCATCCAGGTCGCCGAGGGAACCTGCTTGTACGGCGAGTCCGTTCAAAGCTGACAAGGTTGATTTTTGTGGAACCAGATTCCCAGAGGAGTCAGATGCGTTGATCCATTCCCAGGAAAAGTTGGGCGTATTATCCTCCGAATTCAGGGTGAAGACACGTCCACAGCATCCGAGGATAATACCATCCGTGGTTCCGTCCTGGTTCAGATCATCCAATAACAGCGAGCCGAACTGGGATACATCCATCGGTGCAACGATATGTTGACCATAGCCAAGATCGCCCGTCTTCTTGCCTTGTGCGCCTCCCTGGTTATGATAAATCAGCAGTTGATGTCCTTGAAAGACGAATAGATCGGCATCACCATCATGATCGACATCGCCCGCGGCGGATGCCCACCCGGACTGGTATTGATAGTCATCGAGCCTTGTAGCTGTAAAACGCCCTTTGCTTTGATTGAACCAAAGTGTTGTGACGGCAAACGCTGTGAATTCTGATTCGTTGCGGACGTTTTGGAGGATCACATCCATATCGCCGTCATTATCGATATCCGCCAGGCTGGTTGTATTGTGAAATGTTCCCTGAAGATCCAGCGTTAATAGCCACCAAACGGAATATGCAACTGCGCCGATGATCAATACCCCCAGAACTTTGAAAATTCCGCTCAATATCGAGATTCGACCGTTCTTCATGGTTCACCTCATTTCGTACTAGAACAGAGATGCCTGTCTTGGTTCATCCGCCTCACCCGGACCGTTCCACCCATATTTTTTCATATCCACTTTGTCTTTAACAAAGACAATGCCTTCTTCTTCAAGAAGAATACGTTGCCGTTCCGCACCGGACCGCTCGCTGATCTTCCCCTGCGAATTGATGACGCGCTGCCACGGGACATCGTCGGGGCAGGCTGCCATCGCACCTCCCACCCAGCGTGGAGCGAATGCCTTATACGATTCGAACTCCACGCCAACAGGCGGGGGAATCATCAATGCGATTTGCCCATACGCTGCAACCTTTCCGCGCGGGATCTGACGGACAAGATTCCAAACCTGTTCATAATACACTTGCTGGTTGGGAGGAGAGGAGAAACGCATATGACCTCTTTTTAGACGATGGATCATCATCCAAGGTCTATCTATTCCACGAATGTTCCGCCTTGCGCGTGTTCTTCGATCACTCCACGCGTGGACGAGAACTTGATCTCCACTTCGATCTGCTGAAAACAGCGGTTGGCGCCAACCAATCCCTTGCGGACGTGGTACACCTGGCGATTGTCTTCATATTCAATGCTGAGATCGTTATCCAGGTCCACGCGGCCTTCGATGATCTCGCCGCAGTGATTGCATTTGACTTTGAAGACGTAATATTCTTTTTCGGGTTTGGCCGTCACGCCACCAAAGAGTTTTTTGAGGAAGCCCAT
>CAZKSG010000065.1:0-22319 GCA_964555335.1 uncultured Anaerolinea sp. | reverse complement strand
CTTTCACACCCCAGCGCTCAGTCACTTCATCGAGACGGGTGCGGAGCATGTTGTTAATATGTTCACGTTCCGAAAGCACATCGTCGAGCGGGATACCACCGATGACCGCGCGCAGCGTAGTCGCTGCAATACCAGCCGCGGCCGACTCAAAGTTGCCAACCTGCAAAACCGACTCAGCTGGGTCGAGAACCTTGTAATACCAAAGGAAGTCAATGGAGATCGGAGCGTTATCCTTGGTGATCGATGTCTGGTGAGGCACTTCGCGCACCTGTTCACGCAGGTCCACCTTGACGGCACGATCAAAGAACGGGATCAGCAGGACAATACCAGGTCCTTTGGAACCGATGCTGCGTCCCAGGCGGAACACAACAAGGCGCTGATATTCAGGGACGATACGGATGGCGTTTGCCAGAAAGACAAGGATAACAAGAAAGAGCCCGCCTACAAAGCAAAGGGCGCCACCACCAAGAAAACTATTCATTGCACTCTCCTTTTCAATTGAAATTGGGGTCAGCTGCTTTTTTCAACGACCAGAACAAATCCATCGCGTCGAAGGACACGAATTTTACTGCCGGCGGCGATCGCCTTATCACTTCGCGCGGACCAGAGCTCACCAGCGACCATCACACTTCCCTCATCCGCAATCTTCGTCCGCGCTTCGCCAATGGTACCCACCAGCGTATCCAGACTATGAGACGGGATAATGCTCGCCGCCTCCACCGACTTACGGACGGCAAGCCACAAAAAGCCCGCTACCAGCGATGAAGTCACAAGCGCCACCAATGGGTTGACCATCTTCCCCTCTGCCGGCCGCCAAAACACAAAGACCGACCCCGCCACCAATAACAAAATGGACAGGGCCAGGTAGAGTTCCCGTTTTGGTTTTTGCAGGGCATACACAAAGGGGATGATACCCAACACAAGCAAAATCAGCGCCCACCAGTTGAAGGACAGATTGTAGATCACATAGCCTGCCAACACGATGCAGAAGAGAGCGCCAATTTCCAAAAGACCCGTGCCAGGTGTGGCCAGCGCCAGAAGAGCGAGCAGAATGCCGCTCATGAGGATCATATAGGCAACATTGGGATCAAGTAGGAAATCCATAACTCCTCCAGTTCATTATACAACAAGACAAGTTGTTTACTCCAATTTATCTACGAGAATGATCACGAAAAAGTTGTGAATCCTCCGTCCAGTCGACGCTGTATAATTGGATGGCATCCATTTCTACCGAATAAGGAGTTCTTGTGAACTTTCAAAAGATCTGTGTCTTGGGGCTGGGATATATAGGACTTCCAACATCATCCACCTTCGCCACGCATGGTGTTAACGTTGTCGGTATAGACATCAACCCGCACGTGCTCGACACCCTCCGTAGTGGGAATATCCACATCCACGAGCCGGGATTGAAGGCTGTTGTGGAAGAGGCGGTTAAATCCGGGAAATTGACGGTCTCATCCGTTCCCGTGGAAGCAGACGCGTTTCTCATCGCCGTTCCTACGCCCTTCAAAGAACACGAATACGATGAGTACGAGGGACGCAGATATAAATTGGCAGATATGAGTATGGTCTCTGCCGCAGCAGAAGCGATCGTCCCGCATCTGCGCAAAGGCAATCTGGTCGTGCTGGAATCGACCTCTCCGCCTCGTACGACAATCGATCTTGTTACCCCTATATTGGAAAAATCCGGGCTGAAGGCAGGTGTCGATTTCTTTCTTTGCTATTCGCCAGAGCGTGTGCTGCCAGGACAGATCTTGCGTGAGTTGATCGAAAACGCCCGCGTCGTTGGCGGCGTGACTCCCGAATCTGCACGCGCCGGACGTGACCTGTATGCCATTTTCGTCAAAGGCGACATCATCGAAACGGATGCCACCACTGCCGAGATGGTCAAGCTAATGGAAAACACTACCCGCGATGTGAACATCGCCATTGCCAATGAATTTGCACGCCTCGCTGAAAAGTTCGGCGTAGATGTTTGGGAAGCGATCAGCCTGGCAAACCGTCACCCGCGCATCAATATTCTCAGCCCGGGTCCCGGCGTTGGCGGTCACTGCATCAGCGTGGATCCGTGGTTCTTCGTCGAGACCGCCCCTGAGCTAACTCCGTTGATCTACAATGCAAGACAGGTCAACGATAATCAGCCACACTTTGTGGTAAAGAAAGTACAACAAGCTGTTGGCGAACTTAACGGCAAGAAAATCGCCGCCCTGGGGCTTGCCTACAAACCTGATGTAGATGACCTGCGCGAGAGCCCGGCAAATGAGGTAGTTCATCTGCTGCAAGCAGGAGGCGCGCAAGTCAAAGCCTGGGAGCCGTTCAAGCCAGACGCCAAAATGCACCGCATCGACACGGCTCCCAACCTCGAGGCTGCCATTGCAGACGCAGATGTCATCCTGTTGATCGTCAAACACACAGAGTTTGTCAACCTGAACCCGGCAGAGATCGCCTCCAAGACAAAAGCGCGCATCGCCATCGACTGTGTCAATGGCTGGGAAGCGGATGCCTGGAAACAAGCTGGTTTCCAATTCCACCGTCTTGGCGACCGCAAATCAAAAAATTAACATCATCCATGAAGATCCTCTCCGTATTCGGCACACGACCCGAAGCCGTGAAAATGGCCCCGATCGTACGATTGCTCAAAACCACTCCGGGCATCGAATCGCAAGTTTGTGTAACTGCGCAGCACCGGCAAATGCTCGACCAGGTTCTGGAGTTGTTCCAGATCCAGCCAGAGCACGATCTGGATTTGATGCGTGAAAACCAATCGATGGCGCAGATCAGCGCAGGCATCTTTACACATCTGGACCCTGTGCTCGAAGAAGTAAAACCTGATTGGGTGTTGGCGGTTGGCGATACAACCACAGTTGTAACAACATCCCTGCTTGCATTCTATCGCCGCGTCAAATTCGGCCACGTGGAGGCGGGATTACGAACCCACAACAAGTGGCATCCCTTCCCCGAAGAGATCAATCGCCGTCTCGCCACCACCACTGCCGACCTGCACTTCGCACCAACGCAATGGTCACGCAGTAATTTGCTGCACGAAAATGTTCCGGACGAAACAATCGTTGTCACCGGTAATCCGGTCATCGATGCCCTGACCTATGTTTCAAAGCAGGAAGAGCCAGACGAGATCAAAGAACTTCTGACGAAGCTCAAGATCGCCACGCCTGCCAACCGTTTCGAAGGAAAACGGTTGATCCTTGTCACTGCGCATCGTCGCGAGAACTTTGGAGAACCGTTCGAACATATCTGTCACGCGCTTAAATCACTCGCCACGCGTGGTGATGTAGAAATTGTCTATCCGGTTCATTTGAACCCGAACGTGCAGGAACCGGTCAATCGCATTTTAAATGGCGTTCCACACCTTACCCTGCTTCCGCCGTTGGATTATCTTCCCATGGTGCAATTAATGAAGCAGGCGGCGCTCATCCTCACCGACTCGGGTGGCATCCAGGAGGAAGCGCCGGCGTTCGGCATCCCAGTTCTGGTGATGCGCGAAACGACTGAGCGCCCGGAGGGAATCGACGCAGGCATCCTGAAGCTGGTCGGAACCGATACAAACGCCATCGCCACTGAAGCGGCGCGGCTGTTGGACGATCCGAGCGCCTACAGCGAAATGGCCAAGGCGGCAAATCCATATGGAGATGGGCACGCGGCAGAACGAATCATTGAGGCACTACTCAAATTTGGCGGCAAATAAGAGCGCTGTAAGAGGCAGATTCATTTCTGAAATGTAATTGCCCTCCATCTAACAGACGCCAGTCAAAATGTGTATAATCCATCCCATGAACGCAATTAGGCGTTTCTTTGTCCTGTCTCTGCTTATCATCCTCTCACTGACTTCATGGGGCACTGCCAAAGCTCAATCGTCAGATGTACTGTATTTCCCAGAGACGGGTCACAATGTAAGAGGGGATTTCCTGCGCTATTACCAAAGCATCCGCGATCCCAAACTGGTCTTTGGGTATCCGATCACAGAACAAATCGTATCGAGGGATGGCAGAACCGTTCAATACTTCCAGCGTGTTCGCTTTGAACTTCGTCCAGACCTACCTGAGCGCGTCCAGCTTACGGCGGTGGGACAGGCATCGTATCAGACAGGCAGCCAGCAATTAAGTATCAACAACTCACAGGGCTGTGACATTTTCCCCACCGGTTATCGTGTTTGTTTTGCATTTTTGGATTTTTACAAGCTGAACGGCGGTGCGGTCCAGTTCGGAAACCCCATTTCCCCGTTCGAATTTCATGAAAATCTGATCGTCCAATATTTCGAGAGGGCACGCTTCGAATGGCGAGCTGATCGCCCCGAGGGTCAACGCGTAGTGCTCACCGACCTGGGACGTTATTACTTCGACCAGCTTGGCGAGGACCCTGCCGCGCTCAAACCCATCAGCCCTCTGGATGCGACGATCAACTCGGTTCTTGCGATCAACGCACGTTCCTTCGTGATGAAGCCGGTTACGCTTGCAAGCGGCAGACAGACCGTGTATATCGTGGTGCAAAGTCAAACACATCAGGCTGTTTCCGGCGCCACAGGGAAAGCCATCGTTCATTTCACCGATGGAAGTTCGCAGGAATATTTCTTCTCCACGAACACTTCCGGGTTGGGTAGCATCACCTTCGATTTTGCCGATCAAAAACAAGGGGAACTTATCTCGATCGATGTCCTTGTCACGTATCAGGGACTTTCGGCTACCACCACCACCTCGTTCCGTATCTGGTTCTAGATCAATTCCCGCAGGTCAAAAACAGGTCCATCCTTGCAAACCAGCTTCCATGTGGATCTGATGGCGACCGCGCAAACCCCACATTCAGCGATCCCTCCACATGGCATCGGCGTGTGGACCAGGATTTGCGCATCCTTCACAGCCGCCAATGGATGCCGGTCAAGCAGCATTTGTCTCAATTCTGGCAGGCTCTCGCGACGTACATCCACAGCTGCGTACTCTGCCCAATGGGCGATCTCATGCATCGCCGACAGCGGTTGGACCTCCACCTCATCGGGCAACCCATCCCCCACTGAATTGGATACGAGCACAACCGACGCATTCTGTACCAGAGCAGGGCGAATCAGCCCGTGCAAGCGGGAAGGGTCATCATCAAAGGCGATTAACGCCATTTTACGTGCAGTCAATGGAACCGAGAAACCGCGTCCGAGCGGACCACGCAGGTGGAGTACGTCACCAGGTTCCCAACGATCCGCGGGAGTGGAAATAAAACCTCCAGGTGCCGAATCCGTATAGAAAATAGGAACAGGCAACGGTGAGTCTGAAGCGTCGCTGGCGAGCAGGTATTGTCCGGGAGCAGGGACTAAACTCTCCGGGCAGGCAATACGCGCGTAGCGATTTCCATCTTCCAGTATTAATTCTGTGATAGAGCCTTTTCCTGTATGCATGGCACTATGCTATCATGGCGATATAATTCTTTCAACTACACTCGGAGGCGTTTATGAACATTGCAGATGTTGTTCGAACCCTGGCTGGCTTTGCCTGGCTGGGAACGGTCATCCTGGGCGTCTTGATGCTCACTCGCGCGGCGCGCAATCAAGGCTCAAAAGGGCTGGGCTCGCTCACGGTCGGCGCCCTGATCGTCGCCCTTGTATTGACGGTGCTGGGTTCCGGGTTGGTATTTATCAACCCGCAGGAACGCGGAGTTGTGATCTCTGCACTCACAGATAAAGGGTATCGCGACGAGCCCCTGACACCAGGATTGCATTGGGTTGTCCCGTTTGCAGAACAGGTGCAGCGCTATACGATCTCCCGCCAGACGTACACCATGTCTGCAGCGAATCAGGAAGGACAGTTTCAAGGCGATGACTCGATCCGCGCCCGCACAAAAGATGGACAGGAAGTCTTCATCGACGCGTCCATCATCTACGCGATCGATACATCCAAGGTGATCCAACTGCACATCAACTGGCAGGCACGTTACGAAGACCAGGTGGTACGCCCTGCGGCACGCAATGCCATCCGTGACGCGGTGTCACAATATGGCGTGGAAGAGATCGTCAGCACCAAGCGCGCCGAGATGGAAATTCTGATTTCAGAATCGATCGCCGAAAAAATGTCACAAAACGATCTCCAGCTTGTGGATTTCCTACTGCGCGATATTCACTTCAGCGATGAATATGCCGCGGCTGTGGAGCAGAAACAAATAGCCGAGCAGCAGGCACAACAGGCCAAGTTGGTCGTCGAACAGAAGAAACAGGAAGCCGAACAAGCCCGCCAGGTGGCCCAAGGACAGGCAGATGCAGCCGTAATTGCAGCCAAGGGTGCAGCAGAAGCGCGTTTGATCCAGGCTCAGGCGGAGGCACAAGCCAACGATCTCCTTGCTAAATCCTTAACACCTGAGCTTCTTCAATATCAATACATTTTGAAACTGGCCCCGGGCGTTCAGACGATCTTTGTACCGACAGGAAATCAGTTCATCCTGCCGTTACCGGGGAGCGCTCAACAGGCAGAGCCGGTCACACCGTAGCTCTGAACGAGTAAAATAGATAACCAGTAACCAGAATGAGCTGGCTACTGGTTATTTTTTTGAGGAGATGGAATGCCGATTCCAAAGACTGGACGCGAGATCCGCTTGACAACGTTATCTGCCTGTGCTGGCTGAGCGTCCAAATTAAGCGCGGATGCGCTGACGCAGGTTCTGCGTCCCATCAAAGATACGTTCAACGCCGATTCCTTCCCAGACCTGTTGATAGGTCTACGGGAACCTGACGACGCGGCAGTTTGGCGATTGGATGAAGATCGTGCCATCGTGGCCACTACAGATTTCTTCACTCCGGTGGTGGATGACGCCTATGATTATGGCGCTATCGCAGCGGCAAACAGCCTCTCAGATATATATGCCATGGGTGGACAACCATTCCTGGCATTGAATGTGGCCGCACTACCCGATAATTTGCCCGAGGACGTTTCGAGCGAGATCATCCGCGGCGGCGCAGAGAAAGCGCGTGAAGCAGGGGTCGTCATCGCCGGTGGACATACGGTCAAAGACAAGGAACCGAAGTATGGACTGGTAGTGATCGGGTTTGTAGACCCACACAAAATGCTGAGCAAAGGTGGACTCAAGGCCGGCGATACGCTCGTGCTCACCAAGCCGCTGGGTTTTGGCGTTACTACCACCGCCTTGAAACAGGAAAAAGCAAGTGCTGAAGATGTGAATGAAGTAGTTGAGTGGATGAAGCGCCTCAATAAAGCAGCCGGGCAACTAGCCGTGGATTTCGGCCTGCGCGGCGGGACGGATATCACCGGCTACAGCCTGCTCGGTCACGCAATGGAGATGGCAAACGCATCCAATGTAAAATTGACATTTGAATTTGCAAAAATTCCCTTTGTCTCCTGTGCGCGCAAATACGCTGAAATGGGAATCTTCCCCGGCGGCGCATTCGACAATAAGAAGCACTTCGAGATACAGATCCAGTTTGCGGCTTCGATGGATGAACCGAATCAAATGCTGCTCTTCGACCCGCAAACAAGCGGAGGACTCTTGCTGGGTGTTCCAGAGTCACAACTGGCTTCCTTCCTGGCACGGGCGGACGAGATTGGTCAGCCGGCATGGGTGGTGGGACATGTTGGCTCTGGAACAGGAATCGAGATCCTTTCCTAATGTGCCAAGGGTCTGCTAACAAGGTACATTATCCATAGTACAATATTGGCAAGCGAGAAAATCCCACAGGAAACATGTCAGAAATCCCTATAGAAACCAACTTAACTCCGGGGCTGATCACCATTGGTATATTGCTCATTTTGAATGGCATCCTGGCAATGGCGGAGACAGCCCTGCTTTCGGCGCGTAAGGCACGATTGCAGAACGAAAGCAACAAAGGCGACGAACGTGCAGGCAGCGTACTCAAGCTGATCGAAAACCCAAATCAATTCCTATCTGTCATCCAGATCGGGATCACAACGATCGATCTTCTGATCGGTGCCCTGACAGGGGCAACACTAGGCGTTTGGATCGATGCTCGACTGGAACAGTATGCAGCGCTAAAACCTTATAGCGAAATCATCGGTATCCTGATCGGTGTCTTACCCATCACGTATCTCTCTCTAGTATTGGGCGAGTTGGTACCCAAGCGGCTGGCACTACGCGACCCAGAAGGAGTATCTGCCACAGTAGCAGGACCCATGCTGTTTTTCTCCTGGTTGTTCCATCCGATTGTCCGCTTTCTTAGTTTTTCAACCGAATCGGTATTGAGATTGATGGGTGTTAAAGCAACATCTGAGCCGCCAGTCACAGAAGAGGAGATTCAACTCCTGATCGATCAGGGGACGCAGGCGGGCGTGTTCGAAGAAGCTGAGCAGGATATGGTGGAAGGCGTATTCAGCCTTGGAGAACAACGCGTCTATTCATTGATGACGCCCCGCACCGAGATCGTCTGGCTCGACATCGAAAATTCGATCGAAGAGATTCGGACAAAAATCGCCGAAAATGAAGTTTCGCGCTTCCCTGTGCGCCAGGACACCCTGGATGTAATCCTTGGGATCGTCAAAGCACGCGATCTTCTGTTGGCTAGTTTAAGCGGCGAGCAGATCAAACTCAAGGAACTACTCAAGCCCGCATTCTATATTCCCGAAACCATGTCTGCTGCCCGGGCACTGGAGATATTCAAGGAAAAAGGCACCGAAATGCTGCTCGTTATCGACGAGTTTGGCGGGCTGCAAGGACTGTTGACGGTCAACGATGTGATCGAGGAAATCGTTGGCGAGATCGAGCTTGAGGAACCGCAAGCCACTCAACGGCAGGACGGTTCCTGGCTGCTCGATGGTATGCTGGAAGTGGACGAGTTCAAGGAAATATTTGACCTCCCCACTCTTCCGCATGAAGACGAGTACGAGACACTGAGCGGGTTTGTCATGCTCTCTCTCGGACGTGTGCCACAGACCGCCGATCAATTCGAGTGGCATGAACTACGCTTCGAAGTCATCGACATGGATGGGCGTCGCGTCGACAAGGTACTTGTCACCACTCTGCCACAAAAACCGTTAACTGTTGAACCGCGCGACAGCAAGAAATGACGATGTATGGCCCGTAATTTCCTTCGCGCGGTGATCTTTGACCTGGGTGGAACGCTCATGTACGAGCGTGATTCATGGTACCCTATCACTACACAGGGGGATGAAGCGTTGACCAAGTTTCTTATCGATCAGGGACTTGAGGTTAACCTATCCACGTTTCCGGTTGAGTTTCGCCGAAGGCTGGGCGAATACTTTCGACAACGCGAAAAAGATCTGCTCGAGACAACGTATACATATGTTCTGATCGATCTACTTAAAGACAAAGGCTATACCAACCTGCCAGACGAGTTGATTCGTAAAGCGTTGGATAGTCTATTTGAGGTCACGCAAACGAACTGGGTACTGGAAGAAGATACGCGGCAAACGCTACGCAAGCTGGAACAAAATGGTTATCGCATGGGATTGATCTCGAATGCCGGCGACGACAAGGATGTCCATCAACTCGTGAGCCGTTTCGAGATCGCTTCTTATTTCGATTTCATAGTTACTTCGGCAGCATGCAGTTATCGCAAACCTCACCCACGCATTTTTGAATTAGCCATAGCAAATTGGTATTTCCTCCCCTCAGAAACAGTGATGGTCGGTGACAACCTGGATGCGGATATCGGCGGCGCAAAAGGCGCAGGACTGTACGGGATCTGGATCAGCCGCCGCGCCGGCGCTTCTACTGACGATCAGCCCCGGGTCCAGCCTGATGCAACCATTTCCACTCTGACAGAACTTCCTGAACTGCTCGATCGTCTCCAGGTATAGATAGCTGCATCACGGAATCCATCAATGAAGCAGAATAAATCGCTGAAAGCCTACATTGCGTTAGGTGTGGGAATCGTGTCATTGAGCTTTTCGGCAATGTTCGTACGTTGGGCCGATGCACCCGGACCTGTGACGGCATTCTATCGTCTCTTCTTTTCGATCTTCTTGCTATTCCCGTTTTTTCTGCCGCGTCTGAAAACGAACCCATCCATCCGCTCGCAGTCGGTGATATTTCCACTACTCGCAGGAGTCTTCACCGCATGTGACCTTGCTCTATGGACAGCGTCGCTTTCATACACGACCGCCAGCAATGCAACGCTTTTGGGAAACACATCTCCTCTCTGGGTGGCGCTTGGGACCTGGCTGATCCTCAAACAAAGATTATCCAGGGGCTTTTGGCGCGGACTCGCCTTCGCACTGATTGGCGCCGCGCTGATCATGGGCACCGACTTCATTTTGCACCCACGATTTGGCATTGGCGACGTAATGGCCACATTCACAGGATTTTTCTACGGCGGGTATTTCCTCTTTACAGAAAAGAGCCGTAAGACATTCGACCCCATCAGTCATATATGGCTGGTAGGGATCGGAGCAAGTGCCATGCTGTTCATCGTCAATATAGTGCTGGGGAATCCGCTTTCCGGTTTCGAAACGAAGACCTGGCTGATCTTCATCGCCACAGCCATCGTCTCACAGTTGATCGGATACATGTCGCTTGCGTATGCCCTTGGACATCTCCCCGCTTCAGTTGTCTCGCCAACCATGATCTTGCAGCCAGTGGTCACCACGCTCCTGGCCATCCCGCTGCTTGGCGAGATTCCCAGCATCTGGCAGGGGATCGGCGGGGCAATCGCTCTGGTCGGAATTTACATTGTTAACCAGTCGCACATACAAAATCAGCCTGAAACTCCCATTGCGTAAGGCTTGTATTTTTCAGTACGATTTTATATACTACTACTATCCTTATCAATATCATCTCAGGAAGAGGAAACAATGGACATTCAGACGTATGTTGAGAACAGCTCCGTCCCGGTAACGGTTGTAGAGGTAAACGGTAACATCGACGCATCGACGTATGAAAAATTTCAGGCAAAGGTGGAAGAGTTGGTTGCAGGAGGAGCACGGCATTTCCTGATCGATCTTTCCCGTGTGCCGTTTGTCAGCAGCGCTGGCTTGCGAGCCATCCATGTTCTTTTTAACAAGCTCCGCGAAGTTGATTCGATGTACAAAATGAGCGAAGAGGATGTGCGCAAGGGAATCAATGCAGGCACATACAAATCTCCTCATCTGAAATTACTCAACCTTTCGAAAGAAACCCGAACGACCTTTGAACTCAGCGGCTTCGACATGTTCATTGAGACCTTCCACGACAGAAATGAAGCAATCGCATCCTTCAAACCTGCAAGCTGAACTGTATTTCATAGACCACCACCAACACGGAGGACAACAATATGAACCTTGGTCCCATCATCGACGTAGCGATCGGGATGGTTTTCGTTTGGATCGTACTAAGCCTTACCACCATTCAGATCCAGGAATGGGTCAACACCATGCTCGACAAGCGTGCCCGAGATATGGAGGATGCCATCAGGGAAATGCTTGCAGATGAAAAGCTCAAAGCGCAATTCTATGATCACCCGATCATCCGCGGGCTGAACTCGAAGAAGGGACAGGAACCTTCCAGGATGGCAGTTTGGTTCTCCAAAATCCCGCTCCTTGGGCGACTCGCCAGAGCTGGAAAAAAACTGCCCTCTTACATCCCTAAACAACAATTTTCCCTTGCACTGTTCGACATCGCCCTTACCGCCGGGACCGAGTCTTCCCTGATCCAGCAGGGACTCTTGAAGATTCGTGAGGATCTCGAGAAAGACAAGAAGATGTCGCAAAAAGATGCGGCCATGGTGGAACTCAACCTGGTCATCGAGATCGCTCGCAGCGCTGCTGCCACAGAAGCAGGGACAGCGTTCACAAAGAACAGTATTGATTTTCTCAAACAAGAGGTACAAACCCTCCTGGTCAGGTATCCCCAATTCAAGCCGGCAGTCGAAGCAGCAATGGAAGAAGCACGAAAGCACAAAGAGGATATCGATGCGTTGCTAAAGAACGACAAAGCGCCCAAACCGGGCACGTCCTTTTCAGAATTGCGTCGCGGCGTAGCGGCGTTGAGCATTATCAGCCCTGAAGTCAACCAGACAATGAATGCCCTGTTCTTAAATATTCAAGACTATATGACGCAGGGCGAATCCGAGGTGGCCAAGGCCCGCCAAAACGTAGAAAAATGGTTCGACGACTCAATGGATCGTCTGAGCGGCGTATTCAAGCGTTATTCACAAATGCTGGCGTTGACCATTGGCTTCCTGATTGCTCTCTTCATGAACGTGGATTCGATCAGCCTCACCCAATATCTATGGCGCGAGCCGGCAGTGCGGGCTGTTCTCGCCAACAAGGCCGAGCAATTCGAATTGACACTCCCCAATGAATCGTCCACAAGTAACGCCAGTGCCTATCAAGCCATGCAGGACTTCAGAGACCAATTCGCCGGTTTGAATCTCCCTCTTGGCTGGAGCCTGAAAGATACGGCCGATCCCATTTTCAAAGATTCAAAACCTGCCTGCAGCATCATGCCAAAGAATGGCAGTTATTTTGGAATTTCCTTCTCCGGACAGGTCATCCCTTCTCTCAAGGGCAAGTGCCTGTCACCCGCGCAACCCGATCACTCGACCAATCTTTTCTTGAAAATACTGGGCATTGTGATCACTGCCGTCGCCGCCCAGCAAGGCGCTCCCTTCTGGTTCGACATGCTAAAGCGGCTGGTCAATTTGCGAAATACTGGTGCAAATCCATCGGAAAAAGGCAAGTAACGAACACGACTCAAAACAACATCCCACAGGCAATATGTCTGTGGGATGTTGTTTTAACAGCCTAGCACACATCATTTATAATTACTATATGACTGATGATCTTTTCGACCATGCCATGCAAGAACGCATGAAACAGGAAGCGCCGTTGGCCGCGCGTATGCGCCCCCGTACATTGGATGAATATATCGGGCAGGAACACATCGTCGGCGAAGGCAAGCTTCTGCGCCGCGCCATCGAAGCGGACCGGCTGTTCTCGTCCATTATTTTATGGGGACCTCCCGGCACCGGCAAGACCACGCTCGCCCAGGTCATTGCCAACACCACCAAGAGTCATTTCGTGACCATCTCCGCCATTTTGGCAGGCAAAGCAGATTTGCGGGTTGTGATCGATGAAGCACTTGAGCGCCGCAGACTTCATAACATCCGCACGATCCTGTTCGTAGATGAAGTCCATCGTTGGAACAAGGCCCAACAAGATGCGCTCCTTCCGCATGTTGAAAATGGAACGTTCACCCTGATCGGAGCCACGACAGAGAACCCATATTTTGAGGTCATCAAAGCGTTGATCTCGCGCTCGCGCGTTTTTCAATTGCGAAATTTGAATCAACAGGAAACGGGACTGCTCCTCGACCGCGCGCTCAGCGACAAGGAACGCGGCTACGGAAAAAAACGCATCCAAATCGCCGACGATGCTCGCTCCCATTTAATTGAAATCGCCTCCGGCGACGCGCGTAACGCGCTCAATGCCCTTGAACTGGCCGTGGAATCCACATCTCCCGATCCAGACGGAATCATCCACATCACGCTGGATGTTGCACAAGAGTCCATTCAACGCCGCGCGGTGCTGTATGACAAGGACGGTGACGCTCACTACGACACCATTAGCGCGTTCATCAAGTCGGTGCGAGGCTCTGACCCGGATGCCGCATTGTACTGGCTTGCCAAAATGATCTACGCCGGGGAAGACCCGAAGTTTATCATCCGTCGTCTGATCATCCTCGCCGGTGAAGATATCGGTCTCGCCGACCCGATAGGAATAGTAGTAGCGGCTTCAGCCGCTCATGCTTTCGATTACATCGGCTTACCTGAAGGGATCTACCCCATCGTCGAAGCGACGTTGTATCTCGCCACCGCGCCCAAATCCAACAGCGCGGGCGCCTATTTCAAAGCCATGAAGAAGATCGAAGAGGAAGGGCAAGTCTCAGTGCCACGTCATCTCATGGACGGCAACCGCGATGCCGCAGCGATGGGACACGGTCAGGATTATGTGTACCCTCACGAACAGGAAGGTCACTTTACCCCACAGCAATACCTCCCCAAGCGATTGTTAGGAACATATTTCTACTCGCCATCTCAGGAGGGATACGAGTCACAAGTCACTGCCCGCCTGGAAATGTGGCGCGAAGCACAGCGCAAAGCACTAGGTATCACAAAGATCGAGAACATCCCTGCAATGAGCGAGGAACAGATCCTGGAGATGAAGCGAAAGATCAAGTGAACAAGTCAATTTGTCCTTTTAAGGTCCTGAAAAATTCATCTTGCAGCATCAAACAACAGTCGTCTTTGGGTTTCCTCTGGGAAGCAGTCCAAACATCGATCCCATGAAAAATCCAAAAACAATTCCGTAGATCGAGTTATCGAGCGCGATCCTAAACATATACTTCCATGCAAGAGTGCTGTCTGCCAATACGCCTGTAACAGGAAGAACAGGAAATGGAATAAGCGCCGAAACCCAGGATACAAAATAATGAGACAGATACGGTAAGATCACATACATAAATGCACCAGCGGCAATGATCCACATTTCCCTTCGTTCCATGCCGCTTCGCAGCGAAATGATAAATACACTGCAGATGTAGACCGTCATCAACGCCATCAAAGCAAGAAACATCCATGGCGTCTCAACGATAGACAATTTGAAAAGTAGCTGGATAGACAAATAAGCTGACAAGGGATAGGCAAATGACCCGATCTTCAAGAGCCGCATGGATTCCCTACTATTGCTTTTTGCAACAATAAACGTCAACGCAAGAAATGCGCCGGACAGCAATGTCTCCGCCCAGCACAAATAAATAGTTTGCCGCGTGCCGAGAAAAAATCCCAAATTGGCGGCCTGCCATAAAATGGAACGTACGGCATCATGAAGAAACCAGCCCAACATCCCCGCAACAATAAACCGCCTATATGTGGATCGAGTCGCAAAAAGCACTGCAAATAAGATCCCCAATACCAATCCTGTCAAAAGTGATGCAATCGCACTTGGAAGCCATGAAATGAACTCCAACCCGTGTTCGGTGTGAAACAGATCAAAATATAGAACTTGAAGATTTCCAACGATCGAATCGTCTTCGATGTACAGTTTCAAGGATACAAATCCACTAATAACCACGGCCAGCCCAAACACAACTCCGTACCCCAACGCTCCACGCAACGCATGATCGACCGGCTGAGCACGAAGCAATTGAATTAGCCCACCGTCTTTCAAATGGGTCCACAAAACGTTTTTAGGAAAATCGATTAACTCTTTCAAGCAAAATTTGAGCAGCGTACCCCATCCCTGCCTTTCTGCGTCTCTTGCCAGATCAGCGAAATCCAGGAGCATTTGCTCCTCGAACTCACTCCGAAACGGACGCGGATATAGACGTACTAATAAGCTATATATTTTGATGAGTAGGTCAGGCAAGTGTTTCATGCTATTCCCTCCACTCCACGGATACGCGCAGCAGAGACCAAAGTATCCAACCTCTGAATTTCGGCAACCAAAACTTCCCCCCCTTTCCTGGTTAATTCGTAGATTTTTCGTGGTTTTCCGGGTCCTTGAGGAACTTCATCCAGAAGCCGAATCCAGCTATCGTCGAGCAATCGTTTCAAGGTCGTGTATAGCGTGCTGACACTCAATGTTACCCGCCCATTGCTGAGTGTTTGCACATCCTTGGCAATGGCGTATCCATGTTTGGGCTCGGATTGGAGGCTGAGAAGGATTAAGTACGTCTGTTCTGAAAGAGGTTCAAACGAAGTTTTCATGTGGTTCTCCATATATCACTTAATGATATATCATCTTATGATATTATATTCCTAGCCGGATAAAAGTCAATATCCAATTTCATCCGAAAATATATTTACAAGGCAAGGCTGTTAGAATAGGGAAAACCAGCACATCAGATGGGAAGCATTCATGCCGCTACTACTCCTCATTCGTCACGGTGAAAACGACTTCACAAAAAAACACAAACTGGCGGGGCAATTGCCAGATGTCCATTTGAACGAACGTGGGCAGAAACAGGCACAGGATCTGGCGGACTCGCTCAAAGATATCCCGATCAAAGCCATCTATTCGAGCCCACTGGAGAGGGCCCAAGAGACGGCGATGCCCATCGCAACGGCACGCAAGCTTGAGATCCAGACGGAACCGGGGTTGATCGAGACGAACGTTGGCAAATGGCAGGGACGATCACTTGCGTCATTACGTCTGCATAATCAGTGGAAGGTCGTCCAGCATGCACCATCCCGCGCACAATTCCCTGAAGGCGAGACCTTCTACGAATGTCAGACGCGCGTGGTCAGCTCATTGGATACGATCATTCGCAAACACAAGCCACAGGATATCATTGCCTGTGTTTTGCATGCTGACCCGATCAAACTGGCTGTAGCTCATTACATCGGCATGCCGCTCGATCAATTTCAGCGACTGGGATGTGATACCGGTTCGATCTCGGCGCTTCACATTAGCGAGATGGGCGCGAACCTGATCAAACTGAACCAACGCCCGCCGTTCGATTTTTTGCAGGGACCACACAAGAAATAAAACATATTTTGAACACTGGATACTCGAAAAATGATTGAAAATTTGAAACGAATCCTTCAACAGGAATCACCTGAGGAACGTCGCAAGCGAATGATCCCGACGGCCATCTATGGCGCGCTTATTGCAACCACTTATGTTTGGGCATTTTACATGATCAACATTTATGCGTTCCCGAATCTACCACTCGGGTTGGATTGGTTACGGCTGATCAGCACCTGGCTTGGACTTGCATTGGCATTTGCACTCTTCGGCGCGATCGCCACCTGGTTCACAGAGGAGTATCAAGGCATTGTTGGTGGAGCCTTGATCTTTACCGTGCTGCTAGCGGTCTGGTTCCTGATCTCAGCCCGCACACCTGATAGCACCGTCACGGCACAGTCCATTATCACGACATTGCCGCTGATCGGTGTAAATATGCTGGGAGCCTGGGGATTGCGCTGGGCAGCTCACCGCCATATCGCGATCGAGCATGAAAAGGATGCCAGGGCGAAACAAAAACAAAGAGTCCAGTTCATCGGAATCATCCTCCTGGTTGGATTACTCCCCGGACTCTTCGGTCGCATGGATCGACCGGCAGAGAGCGTGCTCAATCAACTCCACGAACTTTTGCAATCCGCTCCTACAGACCCATCTGTTCTGCCGCGTCTGCCGCTCAGACAGGTTCCCGCGTTGCGGGATCATTTTGGCGTGGACTACGTGATCTACGCACAACAATCCAATCTCTCAGTGGGTGCGATGGAAGTGACTATCCGTTTCAAGGATGGGTATGTGATGTCTTGTCAGCTACCCATCGCGACCGAGATCCAATTCATCACCACCTGCAGCGAAGGGGATAGGTATATCGCAACTCCCTAGAGCTTATGGTTATTCTCGAGACCGACAGGCTTCTTCTCCGTCATCAGGTCATCGAAGACCTGGATGACCTCTGGGCACTCTATTGTGATCCTGAAATCACAAAATATATTCCTGATGCGCCGCGTTCACGCGAAGAAGCACAGCAAGAACTCGAATGGCACATGAACGGACATCCACGCTTCCCCAAGTTGGGACTCTGGGCGACAATCCACAAGGAAACGGGAAAATTTATCGGGCGCTGTGGTTTGCTTCCATGGACCATTGATGGACAGAGTGAAGTAGAGGTCGCGTATACGATCGCACATGAGTTCTGGGGACAGGGACTGGCAACAGAAGCAGCGCAAGCGATCTTGCGGTATGGTTTTGAGAAATTGAACTTAAACCGATTGATCTGTTTGATCGATGAAGAAAATATTGCTTCACAAAAAGTGGCGGAGAAAATTGGGATGCGCTTTGAGAAAGAAGGGCGCGACGAGATGGGCACGTTCCAGGTATATTCGATTTATAAAAAGTGAACCATGGCTAAACTAAAACTGGACCTACATGACATCTACAATAAAGGCAGGGAGATCGACGCGGAATTAAACCGTATCGTCGAAGAAGCCATTGATCGAAAGATCGAATTGGTGGAAATCATCCCGGGCAAGGGAAGCGGACAACTCAAAAAGAAAGTGCTGCGCTTCTTGAACCAGGGACACATTCGAAAGCTATATCACCGCGTGGAAAAAGACGATAAAAATTTTGGGCGAATATTCATCCATTTTAAGTTTTGAACAGTAGGTGGTATATACGCAAAAACATTTCTCCTATTAATGCTCATGATACAATTAACACATTGATGAATAGAGAAATTATTGGTAGATATAAAGTTCAATCAGAACTGGGGCGAGGGGGAATGGCTGTCGTATATCTGGCATACGACCCAAATTTTCGCCGCAACATAGCCATCAAGCTGGTGTCAGTTAATCTCCATGAGAATCCTGTTTTTCGGGAACGATTCGAGCGGGAAGCACACCTGATTGCCAGGATCGAGCATCCAGCCATTGTGCCGGTGTATGACTTTGGCGAACAGGACAACCAGCCTTACCTGGTCATGAGGTATATGCCAGGAGGGGCTCTTTCCGACAAGCTCAGAGAGGGGACGCTATCGCTGGCATACGCAGCGGGAATCATCTCTCAGATTGCTCCAGCCCTGGATGCAGTCCATGCGCAAGGGATCGTCCATCGAGACCTCAAGCCAGCGAATATCCTTTTGGATGGCTTTGGGAATCCGGCTATCTCCGATTTTGGGATCGCCCACCTTACCGCATCCACAATTGACTTAACCGGCAGCGCCATTATTGGAACACCGTCCTATATGAGTCCTGAGCAGGTTCGCGGCGAAGATGACCTGGATGGGCGGAGCGATATCTACGCCCTGGGAGTTATCCTCTTTGAGATGCTAACAGGACGTGGTCCATATCATGCAACGACCCCTTTGAGCATAGCGCTGAAACATCTTACCGAACCGCTTCCTTCCATTCGATCTTTTCGCCCTGACCTCCCAACCGAATTGGAAGTGGTTTTGAACAAGGCGCTTGCAAAGGATCGAAAGCTCCGTTACGCCAATGCCTCGGAAATAGCACTTGACCTGCGCACCATCCTTGCCACATTCAACGAGGAGAGTACACCTGCGCCGGGTCCTGTACTACTTTCTAAAAGTGAAGGGGTATCCACTGAAATAGATACAGGTGAAGAGTCATCCGGTTCCCTCTCCCTCGGCGCCTTTGCATCTACGTCCGAGCCAGGCATCGACCCTTCACAAGGATTTCCCAAAACCAGCGCTGTTCCACCAGAGTCCATGGACCAGTCTCGTCTGCCTTCCCGAAAGAAGCTGCAAATTATGACCTTAACAGGCTTGGGATTATTTCTGCTAATCGTCTGTGGCATCATTGGGTTGGTTGGGGCATGGGCCGGACTCCCAAGGTTATTCCCGGGGCAGAATCCGACCGCGATTCCCACCCTCACAGCGACCCAAGCCAGCAATGTCCAGGATATTGTCCTATTCTCAGACGATTTTTCCAATCCGCTGAGTGGCTGGCCAACCATTAAGAATGCACAGGGGAAGTATAGTTATGAGACAGATGGATACCATATCGCTGTTAATGAAACAAATGCAGTGCTTTGGGCAAAAACAAGTAAGGCGTATGACAATATAAGTGTTTACGTTGACGCCAGACCGATTACAGACGACATGAATGGTTACTACGGATTGCTATGTCGAATCCAAAACGATCAAAACTTTTACTATTTTGTAATACGAAGCAATGGTGATTACAACATCGGAAAATATAAAAAAGCTATTTTCTACCCTCTCTTTTCAGAGAACTGGGCGCACTCCGATGCAATCCATCAGGGCACTCAAACCAATCGGCTCAAGGTGGAATGTGTGGAAAACACACTTCGCCTTTATGCAAATAATGTCTTGCTCGGCGAAGTAAGCGACACAGACTTCACTTCTGGTTTTAGCGGCATGGTTGCCGCTGCCCTAGACATTCAGAACTTTGAGGTAACATTTAGTAATTTTTTGATCACAAAAGCAGACCGATGACCCTGGGTTTTATTTCAATAGAGGAATCAACATGGCAGATTTTGGAAAATTGATCTTAACCAAACCTGATGGTCGCAGCCAGGAGTTTCTCCTAAATAAGCCTCTGGTCACGCTGGGGCGGGCAACTACCAATGATATCGTCCTTGTAGAAGGGCGGGTTTCCCGTAATCATGCACAAGTCCAATGTACGGAAGATGCAATCAGGTTAACCGATCTGAATTCTGCAAACGGAGTATGGCTTAACGGTAAAAGAATCACTGAAACGAACATCCAGGCGGGTGATACATTTGAGATCAGCGGCTGTGTTCTACAGTATCTTGCTCCTGCCCCGGATACGCGCGAAGAGATAACGTTGATCAATTCTGAAAATGAACTTGAGCGTACTCTAAACCAGATGACCATGCCAATTTCATTGAACGATACTTCCCTGCCGCGGTTGGTCATCCACGCTCCAAACAGAACATGGGAATTGCTCCTGGTGGAGGATTCCTACACGATCGGTAGAACCACAGGCAACAATCTGGTCCTTGATTATCAAAAAATCTCCAGAACCCATGCCCGAATTGAACGAAAGGGCAACGATTTTATTCTACGTGACCTGCAGAGCACCAATGGGACGGTAATCCGCGGCAACCGGATCGACCAGCACCTTTTACAAAACGGAGACACCTTTCAGGTCGGTCCTACACGCATCGTATTCAAGAACGGTTTTTCTCATGAAGAAATGACCATTGCCGATGGACTCAATCTCCACCGTCAGTCTGGCTTGACGCCTGTGCTATTTGTGCCCGGAACGATGGGATCTGAGCTGTGGCTGGGCAGTGAGAGGATCTGGCCTAATATAAATTTGCTTTTCACGCACCCAGAGATACTTCGTTATTCTGAAGATACTCAGCTACAGCCAAAAGGTATCCTCAATGAAATGATCATTGTTCCCAATTTGATCTCTTTCGATCAGTATAATCTTTTGGGTGATTATCTGGTTGAAGAACTGGGATATGAACGCGGAAATAACTTCATTGAGTTTGCGTATGATTGGCGGCAGGACGTTCGCCAGTCTGCTCGTGACCTTGCCAGGTTTATCGATGGCTGGAACGTAGACTCTCCCATTACCATCATTGCGCACAGCCTGGGTACATTGGTGAGCCGTTATTACGTGGAGATGCTGGGTGGCAAGAAAAAAGTGGGTCGCCTTTTGCTGATCGGGGGACCGCATCAGGGCGTACCAAAGATTGCCGCCAATCTGCTGACCGGTGTAGATCTGTTACCTTTCGGTTTAATGGGAAAAAAACTAACAGAGATCATTGAAACATTTCCAAGCTGCTATCAGATACTACCGCTCTATCCGTGCGGAATCGACCAGGACGGCCATCCAATCCATTTTCTCGAGGATGAGAGCTGGGTAAAGACCGCTTATCGACCTTTACACCGGGCGGCGCGCGAATTTCGCCGCGAACTGGGCACAAAATCAAGCGTTCCCACATTGTCGATCTTTGGCTATGGATTAAAAACTGCCATGCAACTTCGAGTCCAACGCGATGGAAACGGGGCGTTCCAAAAAGCCTTGATCGATGTGCAGCCTAGCGGGGACAGTTCTGTTCCCGAAAACAGCGCAGTTCTCCCTCGAACAGAAATTCACCCGGTCCAGCAATATCATGGGACGCTGTTTAACGATAACGATGTGAAGATGCGTTTGAAATTCGAGTTATTGCAAGACCGGGGATCCAGCTAACATCTTGATCTATTTTATTTCCAAAACTTCGCCAACTCGATCAGCGACTTGTAATACGGCTCGATGCTGGGGATGTAATGCGCCTCATTCTTCGCATGCGGACCCACACCGGATTGACCCCAAACGACTGCCTGCCCGCCGGGAGCAAATCTCGCACTCGTACCGGGCAGTTTTTTTCCAATTCTCGGTTCATTCTCCCCTGCTCGCTTTACCGCTTCGATCAGTGCTTTCAATGCTGGATTGTTCGGGTCACATGCTACGCCGTTTTCCATAACGTTCATTTTCAATTCAAGCCCGTTCTCTGCGCAATAACTTTCAACCTTCAACTTTAAGCCTTCCACATCATCCTGCGGGATGGGACGAATCTCAACCCCTAGAACTCCCTCCCCCGCTGTGACGTTATACACACCTGGCGTACCCACATTGATGAATGGGAATTTCGCCTGTGATTGCCAACCATCCGTCGACTTGAGCGTAAGGTGCTTCCCAAAAATTTCATTCAAGGCAGAACGTGCGGCGATCAATTTTTCGCTCAGGTCGCCTGTACCAGCCACACCGCTATGACCTTTTGCGCCACGGGCGATCGTGTCAAAGCGCATAACGCCGCGGTTCTCGATGCAGATTTCGCCAAAGAGTTCATTACCTTTTTCGCCCGTCCGTTCACCAGCGATAAACAACGACGGGGTCAAATCCAATT
>CAZKSG010000064.1:13183-22668 GCA_964555335.1 uncultured Anaerolinea sp. | reverse complement strand
GGTACATCCGGTCTCACCATTGACGATCAAGCCTCCGTCATGGCGCGCAGGATCGACGGGAAGTTATCGCCCGGTCGTTCGGTGGCAGCTATCGGTGGGTTGGAAACGGCGGCGGAAGCCATCGAATCCGTGCTCGAAGGGAAGTATCCCGGCAAAGTCGTCATCTTCCCGCAGATCCACAATCTGCCGCTCACCGGGCTCAAAGAGTTGAAGGAAACTCTTCCCGAAGTTGCCGCCAAATTGGGCGAAGATAATATTTGGACGAACGAAGCGGAAGAGATCCTGATCGAGAAGCTCTGGGAACAGCCGTAATTCAGAAGTATGTCATTCTGAGCGGAGCGAAGAATCTCGAACATATTGGATGAGATTCTTCGGTCGCGAAATGCGCTCCCTCACACCGTCCCTTCGGGAGAATGACATAGACCAGAAATAACCATGATCTACACACTTACACTCAACCCCGCCGTTGACCGCGAACTGACTGTCCCTGCCATGGAATTTGATTCCGTGCTACGGGCAAGCGAGTCGCGCATCGACTTCGGCGGCAAGGGCTTCAATGTCTCACGCCTGCTCAAAGGGATGAACGAGCCAAGCACGGCGGTCGGTTTTCTCGGCGGCAACGCGGGCGAACTTCTGCAAAAGGGATTGCAAAGCCTCGGCATCGGCACAGACTTTGTCTGGGTCGCTGAAGAGACGCGCACGAACGTCAGCATTGTGACGCAAACGCACGATCACTACATCAAGGTCAATGAAAAGGGACCGCTGGCGGATGAGTCCAAGCAGGACGAATTGCTCACCAAAATCGACTCACTCGCGAAGAGTGGCGATTGGTGGGTGCTGGCTGGTAGTTTGCCGCCGGGCGTGCCGAACGATATTTATGCTCGCGTGGTCAATGTGCTCAATAAACATGGAGCGAATGCTATTCTCGACACATCGGGTGAATCGCTGAAACTGGGTTGTGTCGAAAAGCCCTATCTGGTCAAACCGAATGCCGAAGAAGCACATGGTCTGACGGGCTTGCCGATGAGCACGCCGGCTGAGATCACTGCTGGTGCCGCGGAGATCCGCCGTATGGGCGCGCAGAACGTGGTCGTCTCGATGGGCAAGGAGGGCGCACTACTCCACACCGCAGAAGGGACGTGGCTGGTCCATACGCCGACGATCAAAGAGAAAAATCCCATCGGAGCAGGTGACTCGATGGTTGGTGGTCTGGTCTGGGCGTTGACGCAGAATATCGCGGTGAAGGAAGCACTGGGGTGGGGCGTCGCCAGCGGCGCGGCGACCGCCAGCCTGCCCGGAACAGAAGTCGGTACCCGCCCATTGATCGAGGAATTGTTCGCTCAGGTCCGATTCGAAAAACTTGAAACGGCATAAAAGCGTCCGTTCGAGAAGAGGCGAAAATGGGAATCATCATCAGTCCGGCTGCCTCCTATCTGTTGATCTTCACCGGCGTACTGCTGTTGTTGGTCATCTTCAATGATACGAAATACTCATTGCCAAAAGGTATTGCAATGGCATTTTGTTTCATTGCAGGTCTCGCCGAATTCATCTACCTGCATGGCAATCCCTGGGCATTCCTGGTTGTCGTTCTCAGTCCGGTGCCGTTCTTCATTGCAGTGCATCAGGAACGGCATCACAACCTCTTATTCCTACTAACGATCTTCATGCTAACAACCGGATCCGCCTATCTTTTTACAGATAGTCTTAATCAGCCGCTTGCCAATCTGGGTCCTGCTGGAATGGTGTCCGTCTTTGGCGGTCTGTTTATCTGGCTCCTTGTGGAGCGCAGGCGGACTACAGATAAAGCGCCGTTGATCGGAGATACGTTAGTCGGAATGACCGGAGAAGTTTTTGTCGAGATCGAGCCATTCTCGCTGGGATCTGTACGGATCGAAGGAGAGATCTGGCAGGCACGCAGTAAAGAGACGCTCCCACGTGGCACACTTGTGCGAGTGATCCGTCAGGAAGGGGCAACGCTGACCGTCAAGAAAGTGGAAAATATATCCAGCAGTAAAAAGTGAGGTTCACATGCCATTTGAACAACATAAGGAAAAGACATATCCAAAAGATGCACAGAGCATCTATGATGCCGCGCTCAAAACGACAGCCAAATTGACTGGGAAGATTATTGCATCCAAGCCGGAGGAATTCCGATTCACCGCACGATTCCCAAAGGAGATCCTGGGAAAGCTGCTCGGTGAGCGCACTGAACTCTCTTTTGCGGTTCGTGCGGAAGGGGAGGTTGGTACCGTTATTGTGGATGCTTTTCCGCTCGATGCGGTGGAACGCAAGCTCATGTTTGGGGCGCGACCTGGAGTCACATTGACCGTGGTGACGTGGTTCATCGCTCACCTTGAGAATGCCCTTGGGATTCCACCCAATCAATAATATCTCGTTATACTCTCCGGCGCAGACTCACTCGTCCGATGGTGGCGAGTGAGTCTGTTTTTTTATTCCCTTTGATTCTCAGTCCATTTTCATTTTGTCCTTGACAAACGCCGCATCGAATTCTAAAATAGTTTCAATACTTAACTATTAAATAAGTTAAGTATTGAAAGGAACTATGACTACAACGGAACGTTTACGCGAGCAAGCCATCGACCGCTTTTGGGAAACTGTGCCACCTGTCTGGGGGACAGTCCGCTCCCATATCCGAGCCACTGCGACAGCAAGATTCGATATCACTGTAGAGCAATTCCACATCCTTCGTTTTGTTCGCAAAGGGACCGAATCTCTGAGCGAACTGGCTGCCGCCAAAAACATCAGTCGGCCTGCCATGAGCCAGGCTGTAGATGTGTTGGTGAACAAAGGATTGTTGACCCGTGTGCAAAGCAGCAAGGACCGCCGTTATGTAGACCTGACGTTGACAGATGCCGGCAATGATCTGCTCGACACGGTTTTCAAGGAAACGCGCGGCTGGATGAAGGAACGTATGAGCACGTTAACAGCTGGCGAACTGGAAACCATATCCAACGCCATGGAAGCAATGAGGAAGATGTTGGAATAAAAGAAAATGGTAACAGTCAATTTCAAGGTAGTTGTTAACTGAGTAACAATATGTCCCATATCAAAAAAATATTGTATTTTGTAAAACCCTACTGGTGGCGGAGCCTGGTTTCGCTGGTGTTTCTTATTCTGGTCATTGTGGTGGACCTGACCATTCCGCGTTTGATCCAACGTATCATCGATCAGGGAATCAATGGCGGGAACATGCAAGTGGTGGTGACCAGTTCCATCATCATGGTGGTCATCTCGCTGTTGCAGGTGTTGTTTGCACTGGCGAATAATCTCTTCTCCATCCAAGTGGGGGAGAGTGTGGCGCGTGATCTACGCGAAGCGCTCTTTATGAAAATCCAATCGTTCTCATTTGGGAATCTCGATCATTTGAATACCGGACAATTGATGGTGCGCCTCTCAAGTGACACAACCGCATTCCAGCGCATGGTCCAGGTTTCTCTGCGTATAGGCACTAGAGCGCCGTTACTAATGATCGGAAGTTTAGTCTTTATGTTCCTCACCGATAGCCGCCTGGCATTGATGATTCTGCCTGTGTTATTGGCTACGATCATTGTGATTGTGTTCTTTGTCTCACGCATGGGACCGTTGTTCATGACCGTTCAAAAGAAGCTGGACCGGCTCAATACGGTCTTGCAGGAGAATATCGCCGGCGTGCGATTGGTCAAGGCGTTTGTGCGCGCGGAGCGTGAAGGAGAACGTTTTGGAGAGTCAAATGAAGACTACACTGGTCACAACATCCGCGTGATGCGTTTCATGTCCACACTTTCACCCTCCATGACGATCCTGGTTAATATTGGGATGGTGATTGTCATCTGGGTGGGTGGAATCCAGTCCATCGGTGGTCGTGTTTCGGTGGGGCAGATCGTTGCCTTCCTGAATTATCTGCATACCACAATGGGTCCGCTTGGCGTGATGGTGATGCTGGCCAACGTCGTTGCTGCAGCGACCGCTTCGGCAGAACGCATCAACGAAGTGCTGGAGACTGTCCCGGAAGTGCAGGATGTGTCGAACACAAAAACGTATCTAAACGGACGGGGGATACGGGTGGCCTTCGAGGGAGTGGACTTTCACTATAACGGAACCAATGACGGGCTTGTCTTGAACGATGTGGACCTGGTCGCAGAGCCCGGTCAGACGGTCGCGATCCTGGGCGCCACGGGCGCGGGCAAGTCATCCATCGTCAATCTGGTGCCGCGTTTTTATGATGTTGCCTCCGGAAAAATTACGTGGAACGGTGTGGATATCCGCGATCTCAAGGAAAGCGAGCGACTGGCTCACATTGGCATCGTGCCGCAGGAAACGATCTTGTTTTCGGGAACGGTGCGCGACAATATCCGTTATGGAAGACCCGATGCAAGCGAAGAGGAAGTGATCGCGGCAGCACAGGCAGCTCAGGCTCACAATTTCATCGTCAATTTGCCGAATGGATATGATACGCGCGTGGAAGAACGCGGTGTGAATCTCTCTGGCGGGCAAAAACAACGCGTCGCCATTGCCCGCGCGTTGTTACTTGAACCGTCGATCCTAATTTTGGATGACAGCACAAGTTCGGTGGATGTGGAGACTGAGACAAAAATTCAAGATGCGATGAAATTATGGTTGAAAGACAGCACAAGTTTTGTAGTGGCGCAGCGCATCAGCACGGTGCTGCATGCCGACAAGATTCTTGTAGTGGACGAAGGGAAGATCGTGGCACAAGGAACACATAATGAATTGATGAGGGCAAGCCCTATATATCGAGAAATTTATGAATCGCAATTGGGCGATGGTGTGAAATTGGAGGAGCAGGCATGAGCATGTCATCTTCCAATCAACGACAGACCTCCACGATCCGGGCTGCAATGGGACGCGGCCCCATGCAGCCGGGCAGGATCGAAAAAGCAGGCGACCCACGCCGCGCATTGATTCGCCTAGCGATGTATCTGAGTCGATATAAGACCACACTCGCTATCGTCATGGTATTTGTGCTGGCTTATATTCTGCTGGGTTTGCTCGAACCGTATCTGATCGGGCGTGCCATCGATGAATATATTTCGACTCGTCAGGTGAATGGGTTGGGGGGACTCTCTCTCCTGCTCCTTACTGTGTATGTCTTTGATAATGGATTTCAGGCAATATCGAGTTGGTTGATGGCACGTATTTCACAGGATGCCCTACGGCGTTTGCGGCACGACCTTTTTGTGCATTTGCAAACACTCTCCGTTCACTTCTTTGACAGTCATACCGCAGGTGAATTGATGAGCCGCCTTACCAATGACATTGAAGCCATCAATCAAGCGGTGTCGCAGAACGTAGTTTCTCTGGTGGCAAGTGTGTTGTCTTTGCTCGGTATCTTGATCGCGATGTTCATCTTGAATCCATGGCTGGCATTGGCGGCGGTACTCGTGGTGCCGATCATGTTCTGGTTTACGCAGTTCGTGGCACGTTACACCCGCAAAGGATTCCGTGACCTGCAAAAGGAGTTGGGTGAGATCAACGGCGTGATGGAGGAATCAATCAGCGGTCAACGCGTGGTCAAGGCATTCCGCCGCAGCGAGAGCGCCATCGAACGTTTCCGCGCCAGCAATCAGAAAGTATATGCGGCCGGCGTGTATGCCAATACGTATGCATTGATGCTCATGCCATTGACCTGGGTGCTCGGCAATTTCTTCGTCATCGTATTGGTGGGGTTGGGTGGGTATCTTGCCTTGAAGGGGCTGGTCACTGTGGGGATGATTGCTACGTTCATCTCTTACGCTCAGAACTTTATCCAGCCGTTGCGACAACTGGCGAACATGTACAATTCGATTCAGGCAGCGTTGGCAGGAGCAGAACGGGTCTTTGAGATTATTGACACGCCCTCTGAAGTGGATAACGCTTCAGACTCCCCGCTTCCGGTTCCCGTCAAAGGAGAAGTCCACTTCAACGGCGTTTCCTTCGGATACCTGCCAAGCCAGCCGATCATCAAGAATATGACGCTAGAAGCCAAAGCAGGACAAACCATTGCCCTGGTCGGCCCAACCGGTGCAGGCAAAACCACGATCATCAACCTGTTGACCCGTTTCTATGAAGTAAACTCTGGCAGCATTACGATTGATGGAAAAGACATCCGCGATGTGTCCAAATCAGATCTGCGTCAAAAGCTGGGAATTGTCCTGCAGGATACATTCCTGTTCGCGGATACGGTTATGGAAAACATCCGCTACGGCCGGCTCGACGCCACCGACGAAGAATGTATCGAAGCCGCAAAATTGGCCGACGCCGACCATTTTATCCGTCAACTGCCGCATGGATACGAGACTCGGCTCTCAGAACGGGCGAGTAATCTCAGCCAGGGACAGCGCCAATTGTTATCCATTGCCCGCGCCATCCTTGCCGACCCGAGTATCCTCATCCTTGACGAAGCCACCTCCAGCGTGGACACGCGCACCGAAGCGCGCATCCAGAAGGCATTATTACGTCTCATGGAAGGACGCACAAGCTTTGTTATTGCCCATCGCCTCTCCACGATCCGGGATGCTGATAAGGTCATCGTCATCAAGGATGGTGAGATCGTCGAACAGGGAACTCACCAGCAATTGCTGGATGCAAAGGGATTCTTCCATCATCTGTATATGAGCCAGTTCAAAGGGATGGCGATCTAAATTCATGAACTACATCGCATCATTGTGGAAATCTTACAATAAGGTGTTCGGGCTGTTGCTTGGGATTTTGCTGGGCATGATGTTCCCGCAATTTCATATTCTCTCACCTTATCTTCAATATCTGTTGATGCTGATGTTGTTCTTTTCCTTTTTGGATATCAAGATGGAGCCGCGATCCTTTCAGAAAGGTATGGTTTGGGTTGTGCTGGCGAACGTTGTTGTTGCCTTTGGCGCATACTGGATCCTGCGTCCCTTTAATTTCAATCTGGCGTTAACGGCGTTTATCACTGGCATCGCGCCGACGGCAATTGCGGCGCCGGTAATCATTAGTTTTATTCAGGGACAAGTGGAATACGTTGTTGGCTCCGTTCTCCTAAGTAATATCGTGATGTCGTTGGTCCTGCCTGTCGCATTACCATTTGTGGCAGGGGATGTTGTGCAGATCTCTGTATGGCAGGTACTTAAGCCTGTGCTGGTTACCATGTTTGTGCCGTTGATACTGGCGGGGTCATCCCGTTTATTGCCTGAACAAACACAATCCATCATTCGCCGTGGCAGGATGTTCTCGTTTCCTCTCTGGCTGGCTGCATTGTTTATTACATGCGCCAAAGCTACGGATTTCCTACGCAGTAACCTTATTGCTTCCCTTTCTACAGTGTATGCTATTGCCTTTATCTCACTGGTGATCTGTGTTGTGAATTTCACCGTTGGTGCTGTGTTGGGTGGGAAACAATTTCGGCAGGAGTTCAGCCAGTCTCTTGGACAGAAAAACAACTCCTTTGTCATCTGGGTCGCTCTGACATTCCTCAATCCGCTGGTGGCGATGGGACCAACGTTCTATATCCTCTATCACAATCTGTATAACTCCTGGCAAATCTACCGCTTTGAACGGAAGCGCAGCGGGTGATCTGTCTCGTATAATCAATCCATGACATCACTCAAAGATTATTTCCTTCTAGACCCTGATATTGTCTTTCTCAACCACGGTTCGTTTGGGGCTACCCCAAAGCCTGTTTTTGAAGCGTATCAAGAGTGGCAACGTCGTTTGGAACGACAGCCTGTGTTGTTCCTAGGGCGCGAACTTGATAGACTCTTGCTTGAATCTCGTAGGGTTCTTGGTACGTATTTGAATGCAGATGCCGATGACCTGGTGTACATTCCTAACGCCACTCATGGCGTGAACGTTATTGCCCACTCCTTGCATCTCCAGAATGGCGACGAGATCCTTACAACCGATCATGAATATGGCGCTTGCGATTACACGTGGGATTTCATCTGCAGCAAAATCGGTGCTTCCTATGTTCATCAGCCCATCTCTGTCCCTGTCGAGTCAGAGGATGCGATCGCCGAGGAATTTTGGCGGGGTGTAACCGAACGGACAAAGGTCATCTACCTGAGTCATATCACTTCCCCAACGGCGATGCGGCTGCCTGTGGAGATGATCTGTGCTCGTGCGAGGGAGGCGGGCATCCTGTCTGTGGTCGATGCGGCTCATTCACCGGGACAGATTCCTTTAGACTTGGAACGACTCGGTGCAGATGTTGTGTTCGGCAACTGTCACAAGTGGATGATGAGTCCTAAAGGTGCAGCATTTCTCTATGTAAGGCGTGATGTGCAGGACATCGTTGAGCCATTGGTTGTAAGCTGGGGTTATCAGGCAACGAAGGAGACAACAACCGGGTCGCGCTTCATCGATCTCTTCCAGTGGACCGGAACGAAAGACCCGGTTGCGGCACTTACGGTCCCAACAGCGATCCGATTTATGGAGGAACATAACTGGGAGTCCGTACGTTTTGAATGCCATGTGCTGCTACGCCAGGCGCTTGAAAGCGTCAGTGACCTAACCGGCTTGTCTCCGCTATATCGAACCGATTCTGAGTTCTATAGTCAAATGGCTGTAGCGCCACTTCCGCCGTCGAATCTCCCGGTATTGAAGAAGCGGTTGTATGACGAGTTCAAGGTCGAGATCCCGGTGATCGAATGGAACGGCAGGCATTTCGTGCGCATTTCCATTCAGGGATACAATACGCAAGAGGATGTGGATGCACTCATCGATGCTTTGCGGTTCCTGTTGTCGCATACCGCTCTATAATTTGTAGGGTTTCACTTGGGTAGTCTGCCGCATGGTCGGAAACGGATGAGCATTCTTAATCGTATTCTTGAATAAGGAGAATGATTGAAATGAGACACCGTTTTACTGTTATTTTTCTTGTAAGTCTATTATGGGTTCTGCCGGCGTGCTCAACAACCAGCACACCGACTGATGTAGCTGATCTCGAGTTGGATTATTCCCTGAATGCAAGGACAGGGATCGCGGATGTCGACGCTGTCCTTGGAGCGTTGGAAACAGGGGATCCTGAAGACTTGCACACACTCGTTCAATACACATCTGCACCTTGCACCAACGTCGAAGGGCTTGGCGGACCTCCCAAGTGCCGTGCAGGTGAAATAGAAGGGACTGTTTTCAAAGTTCTGCCATTTCTAGGAAGCGAAGGCAGTTTTATCAGGCAGGAGGAAATTGGTACATGGCAAGGCGTGGATGCTGCCGGACTCTATGCGATATATCGTGTCTCTGAAAGTGGCCCTACAGAAGAATACTATCCACGTGGTGACTATGCAGTGATCTTGAAAACAGTGGACGGATCGGTGATATCCCTGCGCATCGCAAATGGCGGCATTGTGCGAGTTGACTCTCTTTTTTTTAACGTCACGCAAGATTCGTTGGAGTCCCTTGTAAAACAGGATGCCTCAGAAGTGATTCTTGCACCGAAGGTATATTGATACTGTAGTAATGACTGTAGTTGTGATCCTTATAGTTAAAAAGACAGATCTGTACGAGCTTAT
>CAZKSG010000064.1:0-13083 GCA_964555335.1 uncultured Anaerolinea sp. | reverse complement strand
GATCAAAAGGATCTGTATGGACATAGCCCGGACGATGGTCCCTCGCTCATGGGGTTTGCTGGTGCGACGCAGTTTTTGGAAAATGTGCTGGGCGACCGAACCTTTGAACAGTTGCAGATTCCCTGTGTGGTAACCGCAGCCGATCTTAAAAGTGGCAGCGAGATCGTGATGTCCAGCGGACGTTTGGTGGATGCACTCCAGGCGACCACCGCTTTGCCGGTCATTTTCCCGGTACGGTATATTGGTGATTTTGAATTGATCGATGGTGGTACACTCGACCCGGTTCCTGTGGCGCCGGCGCGGGCGTTATTTCCCAAACTGCCGGTGGTGGCGGTCGTGTTGAACCTGCCCATGGGTACAGCGGCACGGACATGGTCTATTCCCGTTCCCAGCTTTATCCCACAGGCGATCACACAACGCCTCAGCGCGATGCGATATGGGCAAATGCTGGATATATTTGTCCGTTCGTTCGATATTCTGAGCCGGGCGGTGGCTGAGTATCGTCTCGAAGTGGATAGGCCGGATGTCATTATTCGCCCGCAAGTAGGAAATATTGACACACTTGACATCATCGATGTACATGAGGTTACAAAGATCGGTGAGGCGGCAGTGGATGATATGCTGCCTGAACTCATGGAAAGATTTACACTGCGCAACCGATTCCTTCGTGCAATAGGAGCAAAAGTTTGAGCAAGGATTTACGAAAATATTCACGTGATACAAATGTCCGCCTGGCGTTGGGTGCATTCATTTTGTTGTTTGTGGTAGGGGTGGGTCTGATCTGGCTGATTTACGGGCAGGGTGCGGCAGGTATGGGGTTGCTCTGTCTGACGGCAGCTGTGTTCCCGGTCATTCTCATCCTGGGCGTTTTCCTCGCCATCGAGTGGATTCTCAAACGTGCCCGACCCAAATAACACATCTCTGATCGAATTCAACGGCTGGACGTTGCGGATCCGCGAAGCGACAGAACGCCCGACCCGCTTGCTCCTCCTTATCCATGGGTTGACCGGCAACGAAAACTCGATGTGGGTCTTTGCCCGCAATCTACCTGCTTCGTATTGGATGATCGCGCCGCGTGCACCGTATCGCGCAGAACCCAGCGGTTTTTCATGGCGTGAGCGGTTCGACTCGTCCCAGTTTGGGCGACCCAGCATCGAGCAGCTACGCCCGGGCGCTGATGGGTTGATCCGCCTGGTGGATGAGTATGCCGCCTCGGCTGGGATCGAAGCGGGCACCTTCGATGTGATGGGATTCAGCCAGGGTGCGGCGATGTCCAATGTACTGGCGTTCCTGTATCCGCACCGCATCCGCAAGGTGGGGATCCTGGCGGGGTTTGTCCCCAATGGGTTGGATGGGCTTGCATCACAACGTCCGTTGGAAGGCAAGCCGTTTTTTGTCACCCATGGAACGAAGGATGAAATGGTGAGTATCGAACGTGCACGTGAGTCGATCGCGGTATTGGAACGTGCCGGTGCGCAGGTAACCTATTGCGAAGATGAGGTTGGCCATAAAGTGAGCGTCAATTGTCTGCGTGCCTTGAAGGATTTTCTTGTGAATTAATCCCGTTCTCAGACGGGCGTTGACTAGCTTTTTGTTTGCAGGTATCCTTACACAATCTACTGTAGTAATGGCTTCAGCCGTGCACGTATGACTGAAGTCGCTGCTACAAATTTTTTTGCGGTGAATCAATGGACCAAAACATCTCTCGTCGTGACTTTCTCAAAATCGCCGGTGCCAGTTTAGGGGCACTTGCTTTCAGACCGTACAAAAGGGTGGACCTCGAAGTGTTCTCCAGCCCCAAGCGGCTGCCGCAGTTTCCCAGCAGCCCGATCATCGGGCGTGTTGTTGATCTTGTGGATTTGCGCAGTCGTCCCACCAATGATGAAGGATTGAACACATCCATTGGAAAACTGCAACCCGATACGCTTGTGGAATGGAACCGCCAGGTGGTGGGGAACGTGCTCTATGGGTTGAACAATCAACGATATGTGGAGACGCCGCAAGGTTACATTTACACATCCATGGTGCAGCCGACGCGCAACCTTCCCAATACCCCAATTGCCGCGATGCCCGCCGGAGTATCAGGTTTTTGGGGAGAGGTGACTGTTCCTTATGTGGAGCTTGCCCATGAAGGCACTGTGGCATCACCCTGGCTGCAGGATCATATTGCATACAACTTTCCTCCACGCCTGTACTATGGACAGGTGGTATGGATCGATCAGATCCGCACGAACAATGGCTTTCCAGAATATCGCTGGAACGAAGATGCGAACGGGCATGGCTATGGCTATGGTGCCTATGGTGAAGTCTATTGGGCAGATGGCGCAGCATTCAGAATCCTCACCGATGCTGATATCACTCCCATCAGCCCCAATGTGGACCCGAATGACAAAAAGATCACAGCCAATCTGGATACCCAAACGCTGTCCTGTTTTGAAGGAAGTACAGAAGTGTATTTCTGTCAGATCTCCAGTGGACAGAAATATGACGCGAATGGACAGATCAGCGATAAGCTCGCCACACCGGTCGGCAATTTACTCACCCATTGGAAAATCATCTCGCTAAATATGACGGCCGGAAGTTTCCAATCCGGTTATTCCACACCGGCTGTGCCCTGGAACACCATGATCAGTGGCGATGGTATCGCCATCCACGGTGCATTCTGGCATAACGGCTTCGGCGAGAAACGGTCGCATGGCTGTATCAACGTGACACCTGAGGATGCGAAGTGGATCTTTCGCTGGACAACGCCTTATGTGACTGTCGAACAAAGCGAATTGCGGGTGTCTCTTCCCGATCATGGCACAATTGTGACCACAACCGAAACGACCTTCTAGGAGTTAGAGATCGACATGGATATCGCCAACATTACTCTCGGGCTTGCCTTTCTGGCGGGCCTTGCATCTTTCCTTTCGCCGTGTGTCTTTTCACTTGTGCCGGCTTATGTTGGCTACCTTGGTGGACGTGCGGCAGGAGGAGAAGCGACAGAAAGCAATCGCTTTGTTACCTTCACGCACGGACTGGCTTTCGTCCTCGGCTTTAGCCTCGTCTTTATCACGCTCGGCGTAGCCTCATCTGCGTTCGGGCGTTTGCTCTTCGACCTGCGCTTTATCCTGGCAAAAGTTGGCGGGATCGTGGTGGTCATCTTTGGGTTGCACATGATTGGTGTGTTCCGCATCCCGTTTCTGGAATATGATACGCGCGTTCAGCAATTGCCAGACCGCAAGTGGGGATATCTCTCCTCGGTATTGATGGGTGTCTTCTTCTCTGCGGGATGGGCCCCCTGCGTGGGGCCTGTGCTCGGCGCCATTCTGACTCTCGCCTTGAACGGCGGTTCCATCTCAACAGGTGTTTCGCTTCTTTCCGCCTACTCGGCCGGGCTCGCCATCCCGTTCCTGATCGCTGCCCTTGGCGTGGGTTGGGTGTCCACCACCCTGCGCAAGTATGGCAAGGTTATGCATTATGTGGAGATTGCCATGGGAGTCATCCTCGTCGTTATTGGTGTGATGCTCTTCGCCGGCATCTTTGAACGGATCGCACAAGCCAGCCAGTTTTTCTGGATTGACTTCGGCCTTTAACCCTATATGTTCACTGTTACTCTCTACACGCGCAAAGACTGTCACCTGTGCGAACAGGCCAAAGCCGATCTGACTTCATTGCAAGCGCAGCATCCTCACCGCCTGGTTGAAATCGATATTGACTCCGATCCCATGCTTCAGAAAGCTTATCTCGTTGAAATTCCCGTCATCGAAGTAGGACCCTACGTGCTTAAGGCTCCCTTCGATAAACAGAAATTGTCCATGACGCTGGGTGCAGCAAACGACCGCCGCGGCCAGCTGGATAAACTGGGGCGCGAAGACCATCACGATCGCCTGCGGCGCGGGCAGAATATCAGCGGCGGTGACCGCTTCATGTATTGGCTCTCGCGTCATTATCTTGCTTTGGTCAATACTTTCATGTTCCTGTATTTTGGGTTGGCGGTCTTTGCTCCCATGTTAATGAAGGTGGGGGCGACCATCCCTGCTAATGTGCTGTACACTATTTACAAACCGCTCTGTCACCAGTTTGGGTTCCGCTCCTTCTTTCTGTTCGGCGAGCAGCCCTATTATCCGTTGAAAGAAGCAGGTGTCCCCAATGTACTGACCTTCGAAGAGATCACAGGCTTTGAAGATTTGCATAATCCGGCCGCGTATTCAAGATTACAGGCACGTCAATTCATTGGCAATGAACAGGTCGGATATAAGATGGCTTTGTGTGAACGTGATATCGCCATTTATTCAGGCATTTTCTTCTTCGGGCTTCTCTTTGCCGCCACCAATCGCCGCATCAAGCCGCTGCACTGGATCCTGTGGGTGATCCTCGGCATGGGACCGATCGGGCTCGATGGTTTTTCCCAGCTCTTTAGTCAGATGGATTGGCAATTCCTGGCTGCGATCCTGCCATATCGTGAAAGTACACCATTTTTACGTGTCCTTACAGGCTTGATCTTCGGAGTCACCACTGCCTGGTTTGCGTATCCTTACATGGAAGAATCCTTCTCCGAAACACGCCAATTCTTTATCAAGAAGTTTGCCGCAATTCAAACAACCAAGAGTACTACTTAATGTCGATGATTCAGCATAATGGGCTCAGTTATTTTCAATTCGAGTCCCTAGAAATCAAACATGCGGTCTTCACCCGCCACGGAGGCGTAAGCCCCGAACCGTGGGGTTCACTTAATGTTGGCGGAACGGTGGGGGATGATCTCGAACGTGTACGTGAGAACCGCCTGCTTTCCTTTCATGCGATGGGATGTGTGCCCGATTCGATCTATGATGTTTGGCAGGTTCATAGTGCAGATGTGGTTTGCACAAATGCGCCACGATCTGTGAACGAATCCTACCGCCAGGCAGATGTCATTCTCACTGACAAGATGGATGTCACGTTGTTCATGCGCTTTGCGGACTGTGTTCCGCTTCTCATGCACGATCCACGAACAGGTGTGATCGGCATTGCCCATGCGGGTTGGATGGGTACGCTGCGTGATGTGGCAGCCGCTTCGATCACTGCCATGAAAAAGAATTATGGCTCAAACCCTGCCGATATTATTGTCGGCATTGGTCCCTCCATTGGGCCGGATCATTATGAGATCGGGGCAGACGTTATTCTTCAAGTCATGCAAAAATTCGGCGACGATTCTGAACGAGTGCTTAAATCACATAACGGCAAGATCCATTTCAATTTGTGGGAAGCCAACCGTATGTTATTGGAGCGCGCAGGTGTTCAGCACATCGAAATTTCTGGTATTTGTACTGCCTGTAATACACGCGACTGGTTCTCACACCGCGCCGAAAGGGGACGCACTGGTCGCTTTGGCGCGTTGGTCTCACTGCAATAACACCTCCCACTTCCAACTTCCATCCTTGTATAATAACGTCATGACCGATATCGTTGGCTCTATTCGTGAGAACTATCAACAGGTCCTCGACCAGATTGCACGATCGGCGCGCAGAGCCGGGCGCAATCCTGCCGAAGTTCGGTTGGTCGTTGTTACCAAGACCCAGCCCCTCGAGATTATTCAGGCAGCCATTGAGGCAGGGATACGCACTTTCGGAGAGAACTATCCCGAAGAAGGTGTCATGAAAATCCAATCACTCCCTGCGCAAAGTGGGGTAGAATGGCACATGATTGGTCATGTACAGAGCCGCAAAGCCCGCCTCGTGGCTGATCATTTTGCACTTTTACACTCGCTTGACAGCCTCAAACTGGCCCAACGCCTCGATCGTTTTGCGGCCGAAGGCAACCGCATTCTGCCGGTTCTGCTCGAACTCAATGTTGGTGGCGAAGAAAGCAAATCAGGATGGGATGCATCGGACGAGTCCCGGTGGGATGCGCTGTTCCCCGAGCTCTCATCCATTTTGGACCTACCCAACCTGCGTGTCAACGGCTTGATGACGATGCCTCCGCTGGGAACAGACCCGGAAGAATCGCGGCGTTTCTTTCAACGCTTGAGGTTGTTGCGCGACCATCTGGCGTCTCAATTCCCCCAGGCACAGTGGCGCGAACTCTCGATGGGCACAAGCATGGATTACACTGTGGCAGTTGAGGAAGGCGCAACCCTCGTCCGGGTTGGGACTGCTATCGTTGGTGCACGTACATACAGACACAGTAGCCTTGAGGGCAAGTCGGAGACCGAAGCGTGATTGACACCTTGATCATACTCATCAGCACCCTGCAGCAGATTCTTGTCCTGCTGATCATTGTTTCTGTAATCCTGTCCTATTTCATGGATCCCTATCATCCCATTCGCCGCGGCGTGGACCGGATCGTGGAACCGATGTTGGCTCCGATCCGTCGCATCGTGCCGCTCGTGGGGACACTTGATTTCAGTCCACTTGTGCTCCTAATTCTGATCCAGGTTCTTTCCAATCTTTTGATTCGTTTCTTATCTACATTGAGGTGATTATGGCCGATCGAAAATTCAACCTGCATGATGGAAAAAAAGGTTCAGCTCTGGCTGTTCGTGTAACGCCGCGTGCCAGCCGCAATGAAATTGTTGAATTGCTCGAGGATGGGACGATCAAAGTGCGCCTCGCAGCACCTCCCTCAGACAATGAGGCAAATGAAGCGTTGATTGAATTCCTGTCAGAGATTTTAGGCGTGCCCAAATCGCGTCTGGATATTGTGGCTGGAGCGGCCGGCCGCGACAAGTTGATCTCGGTCGTGGATATGGATGCCGAAACAGCCCACCAGCGTATCCTTGCACATGTTGGGTAGTAGATAAAAGGCGGTCGCCTTCAAGGTGACCGCCTTCTTTTTTTAATTCGATGGGCCGTATAACGAACGATACGTGCTGAAGATCTCATAGATGAAACGGATATAATCACGCGTCTCCTGAAAGCGAATGATCTCCAGAAACAAATCAGGGTCATTTCCTGCGAGCTCGTTCCAGACCAGTGCGTTGCCAGGACCTGCGTTATAGGCTGCCAATCCGCCATAGACACTTCCGCCGAGCATTTCCTTTGTCTTATGCAGATAATAGGAGCCGAAGCGCACACTGACCAGTGGACGATACAAGTCCTGCTGCTCGTAGAGTGGCGGCCAATTCAGTTCGCTTGCGATCTGTGCACCTGTATCGGGAATGATCTGCATCAATCCATGTGCCCCTGCTGTGGAACGAACAAACCCTTCGAACAGACTTTCCTGCCGGATCACGCTGAACATGAACAATGGATCCATGTCATATTTTTGTGCTTCGGTAATGATGAGGTCGTGATAGTAGAGTCCGTAGCGCAGGTGGTTGAAGTATGCAGGTGCGGTTAAAGACGCCTGCTGGCTTTCCTGCCCTGCGAGCGTCAATACCTGTCGCGCGGCAAAGATCGCCGAACGATAAAGTCCGATCTCCAGCAGGTGATTTGCCAATCTGAAATTATCGGTGGGACTGGTGCTGATCGATTCGCGTAGGGAGTCGAACTCCAATCGGGACTCGTCGTACATGCCAAGTTCCCAAAGTTCGGTGCCACGCACGAAACGTGGATTCTGGGCAAGTGTGCCGGGACCGGTGAGATCGGTATCAGGCGGCAGGTTGAATGAAACACGTACCCAAGCCTCTGCCTCCTTGCGTTCCTTTTCAAGATCGGGATTTAAATTGACGTTCGTTGGTGTTTCGAAAGGAGCACGCCTCGAGAGCATATCCTGTGAACGCAGGCTGTAATATCCGGTTGGATCTGCGGCTTGTCCTTGCTGCCAGGATGCTTGCGCCCCTTCTGTATCACCGAGGATTTGTTGCGTCTTGCCGATCCAAAAATAGGCGCGGGCGCGGTCTTCCGCCTGAGTCGAGAGAAGCAGGTTGCGCTGAAAGATAGTGAGCGCACCTGCATAATCCTTTGAGCGATATCGTGCGATGCCTGCCAGAAATAACGCACTGGGAACTTCTTCATTGCCGGGATATTCATTCGCCACTCGTTCCCAGGTTTGTGCAGCCTGATCGAGCTTGCCATCGCGTTCCTGAATCCGCGCTGCATCCATCAAGGCATTGCCTGCAAAGGTTGAACCCGGAGCCGTGGAAACAAAAGTGAGCAATGTTTTCGCCGCATCTTCGTACTTGTTGAGGACTGCCCATTGCAGGAATGCCTTGTCTTCCCAGGCATCCACCCAACGGGCGTGATCGGTGTAATTGGCGATGAAGTAATCGTATTCCTGGATCGCGTCTTCTATTCGCTGGAGTTCGCGCAGCGTGGATGCACGGAAGTAATGCGCCGTGCCGCTGTTGGTGGGGTTCGCGGCGATATATTTATCGAAGGCGACGAGGGCCACATCGTACTGTTTGGCGTAATAATCCACCAGCCCGCGGTTGAGTTCATCCACTTCCACGCCCGCATCCACGAGCGCCACGAGGGAAAGATAGGCGTAGTAGGATAATGGATAATTATCGACAGCATTCATGTATCGCGTGTAGGCTTCGGCTGTTTGCCCAAGAGCGATGTGCGCGTTCCCTGCCAAATATTCCATCTGCGCCTTGACGTAGTCGTTCGTCGTTGTAGTTTCGATCTGATCGTATAGGATCAGCGCTCCAGCGTAATCGCCGAACGATGCCCGGGTTTGGGCGATCTTGACCTGCAGGTCAATACCATCGTCGAGGCGTGAAGCGCTTAATGCAGCATCATACGCTGTCAGAGCGTTGGCATAATCCTCCGCCTTCACCAACGCATCTCCGCGATATTCCTGCACATATGCGTCGATCACGGCCGGGATGCGGATCATGTATTTGTTATACGCGTCAGCCGCCTGGGTATATTGCTCAAGTCCTTCATAAGCACGTCCCATCAGGAAGGGAGCGCGCGCCGAATAAGTGGACTCAGGATATTCACTGGTCAGTGTGGTAAAACGCTCAAGTGCGGTCTGATAGTTTCCATCCGCAAGTTCGGTACGCCCCAACCCCCAGAGTGCGGCCGCTTTTAAACCAAAATCTTTGGAATCGTTGTATGCGGTCATGTATTGTTCGCGGGCAAGATCATAATCGCCGTAGAACAATGCCTGGTCAGCCGATTCGATGCGTTGAACAGGTGGGAGTGTTGGCACTGGTGTAGGTGTGATCGTTGGGGTAGGGGTGAGTGTGGGGCCGCCAGGGGTGATGGTGGGTGTCAACGTTGGGGCAGGGGATGGTAGCGCCTGGCATGCGGCGAAAACGAAGATCGCCCACAGCCAGGTTATTTTTTTGAGTCGATACATGTGAACTTTATAACGGATGAAATAAGAGGTGTCAATGTTACTTCGTAAATTTTGCCATTGCGATACAGAGACTCTGAGAAATTCCTAATCTTTGCTCTGCGATTCTGTGTATCGCTGGCAGTTACGACAGAATTTCCACGCTCATTCCAAGCCGGAGCGTGCCCTCGTTTAATGGAATTACATTCTGTCCGAAGATGGCGCCAAGTTTCTGTTTGCGATATCTGCCGAGGGTTTTGAGTGGTTCCTTGCTTCGTTCGAGTGTTTCCTTATCGATGGTTGTGACCTCGCAACGCGCGCACGGTTTGACCACGGCTAATTTAACGTCCCCGGCCTGGATTCGGTTCCACGAATCCTCCTCGAATGGACCACACCCCTTGACGACAATATTCGGGCGGAAGCGGTTCATCGGGACTGGGGACTCCAATCGTGAATTGAGATCCGCAAGCCCTTCCTCCGATGCCAGCAGAATGGGATAGCCATCCGCAAAACCGGTGTGATCGTCGGCGTTCACGGCATAGGCTTCGTTGACGCGGCGGATATATCCGTCAGCGATGTGGACAAGACGCACCTCAATCCCAAGCCAATTGGAGAACCACTGCGCTGCTTCCTCGCCCTGGTCGATGGCTTGTACACCTTTGCTTTTCCAAACGTTGACAGGGACAGGCGTTCCTGTCGTTTGAATACCCAGGCGCAGCGTATCGTACTTCGTCGCCGATAGCTCAAGCGAACCATCCTGTAACGCAGGTGTGACCAATGCCAACCGTGGATATTCGCGCTGGGTAAGAAATTCGCCCTCAGGTGTTGTGACCATCATGCGGCGATCGTGCTGTATACCCATCCGTTCCACTTTCGCCGATTCGACTTCGAATCCGCGACAGGCTTTGATGGGATAGTAGATAAGCGAAGAAATAGTAATCATGGGAGTTGCTCGTAAATTACCTTTGAGATTTTGGACATACATTTATGTGCATCGGCTTCGTGGTCTCTTGTGAAGCCTTTGGTCATGATCGAAAGAACATATGGCTTTCGATTTTCGGGATACACAATTCCCGTATCGTGATAAAAGTCATCGGTCCAACCGGTTTTATGTGCGACCTTCACAGAGGTTGGCAACAGTGCAGGAATGCTCTCGTTGAATTCCTGTCCAAGCAGGATGTCGATCATCTGTTGCGACGCCTTTTCTGAAACGACCTTCTTCCGGGCGATCAAGCTCATGGTCTCGGTGAGACTGCGGGCGGTGGCGCTGTTGTTCATGCTCAGACGAAAGGCGGCATTATCTTCCACGCCGCGGCGAACGGCCACACCTTCGATGCCAAGTGCTTGAATGAAATTGTTTACATTCCCTGTCCCAATGTGCTCAATCAAAATGTTCGTCGCCAGATTGCTGCTGCGGACGATCATCAATCGTATAAGTTCGCAGATTGTTTCAGTTTCACCAATACGCGGATACAAGGTCTGCTCGGCATCGTCATTTACATCCAGTGAATACTTGCTTCCGTCGGCAATACTGGTAAATGAATTGATAATTGTCAGTCGGTCATCGAGAGATAACGACCCTTCGTTTATCTGATGAAACACTTCCATCATCACATGGACTTTAAAGGTGCTGGCGGGGTGAAAGGCATGGTCTGCGTTCAGAAAATAATCTGTGCCTGTTTCCAGATCCTGAAACGCGACCGCTATGATCTTGTCTTTTGCCTCTTCCAAATTGGATTGTATGTTAAACATGGGCGCAATTGTATCAAAAGCCCTTGGTAGCCACTGTTTTGAACCGCAGGATTGCCAACCGATTGAGCGTTTAATTCCCTTTGGCGACCATTTCGGTTTTCAACTTCGCTTCGGTGTCGCTCAGTTGCAATGCAGCACCAATTTGCTGGACGAAGTCTCCTTGTTGCGCGCAGAGTAATTCATCATATTCAGCTGTGAAGTTGACGAACGGATTACGTTCATAGTGTAACGCTTGGTCGAGTCGATGCAATACTCTACACGTTCGTCTACAGCCTCTGTGGGTGCCAGATACGCGACGATCTCAGAGCGATGTGCGGCAATCGAGTGGAACAGTGAGTTCGAAAAAATATAATCACTCAGGGCAAGGTCAGTGTTGGAACGAGAACATTGGATGATGGATTCGAGCAACCGTTTGCGCACATCATTGGGCACCATGGCGTTTAATTCTCACATCAACAGCCACCGCACCTTTGCTTAGGACCTTCAATGGGTTGATCTCGATCTCTTCGATGGATTCGTTTTCCAAAATAAGGCGCGATAGTTTGACGAGGACATCGACAACAGACTCCTCGTCAGCCGGGGAGATGTGGCGAAAGCCTTGCAACTTTCGACCCGCCCACGTCTTGCGGATCATGTTCAACGCCTCGGCCTGAGTCAGCGGTGCTAAAGCAAAGGACACATCCTTGAGCCCTTCCACTTCCACGCCACCTGAGCCGAACATCATCAACGGTCCAAATTGCGGATCACGCACCGCACCGACGATGACTTCCTGCCCGCTGGGGATTTGTCGTTGAAGATGGACTCCATCGATGTGTGCATCTGGCCTTGCCTTTTTTGCACTCTCTAAAATTTGCGTATAGGCAATAAGTAAGGATTCGAGAGTCTTGATGTTGAGAACCACACCACCGACATCTGACTTATGCGGAATATCCGGTGAGGCGATCTTCATCACGATGGGATAACCAAGTTCATCGGCAATCGATTTTGCTTCGTGTAGTTCACGTGCGAGTTTGACTGGCGCAATTGGGATTTGATAGGCTGCAAGCAATTCATCAAGATTTGCTACAGAGACCCTACGACCCAGAGATATATAGGGTTCTCCCTGGCTCTGTGCCTTTGTGGCTAAATACTCCGTTCTCCTAACCAACGCTCCCAACGCTGATGCCGCCCGCTCGGGAAATGGAAATGTTGGAACGTTTGAACGTCGAAATGTGGTACGCGCTTCCTCGACGAGAGTTGATCCCATCAACGCAATGACAACGGGCTTATCGCACTGCTGGATGATATCTACAAGTCTTTTTGCCATATCTTCCGCTTTGAACATGGGCGGTGGTGGAAGAATGACAAGTGCGCCGTCTACATTGTCATCTTCGAGCAGGAACTTCAAGCAGATCGAGTATTGCTCAGGTGAGGCTGAGGCGAGCATATCCACCGGGTTGGATACATTCGCTGCGGGGGGGAGATTGATGGCCAATCCTTTGAGCGTGGACTCATGCAAGTGGGCAAGACTCAGCCCATGATCTTCGAGCGAATCGGCGGCGATGACGCCAGGTCCACCAGCGTTGGTCAATACAGCGATCCTTCCACCTTTTGGTAGTGGGCAGTTTTCCAAGGCCCGCGCCCAGTCAAATAGTTGTTCTGCAGTATCGGCTCGTAAAATTCCTGCTTTCTCGAACGCTGCATCGAAGGCGGTATCTGATGCTGCCAACGCGCCGGTGTGCGATGCGGCTGCCTTTTGCCCCGCTTCGAAGCGACCGACCTTTAGCGCGATGACCGGTTTGTGCTGCGTCACCTCACGTGCCGCATCCACAAAGCGCCGCCCATCTGAAACGGACTCCATATACAGCACGATGACGCGGGTATGCTCGTCATCCACCAACGCCGCAAGAGCATCGGTCTCGTCCACGTCTGCCATGTTACCGAGGCTGATGAGCTGTGAGAAGCCAAACCCCTCGCTGCGTGACCAGTCGATGATCGCCGCACAGAACGCGCCCGATTGCGAAATGAATCCGATCTTGCCCTGCGCGGGCATGGGGGGCTGCAAAAACGTTGTATCGAGGGGAAGAGATGTGTTAATAGTCCCAATGCAGTTGGGACCCAACAGCCGTACGCTATGCGCCCGGGCAACGTCAACACACTGTTGTT
>CAZKSG010000063.1:18945-22746 GCA_964555335.1 uncultured Anaerolinea sp. | reverse complement strand
GCTTTTTCACGTACAGCCTGCAAAGCTTGCGCTTTCGTTACTCTCAATTCTTCGGCTTCAACTAATGCTGATTCCGAATGTTCAATTAAACGATAAACGTCAGGATTAAACGAATGATGATTAACCTGCAAGGCATTCCTTCGTGCCAAAGCCTTGAGGTTTTCTGGCAGTTCGCTTGGCTGCGGCATATCAGCGCCATCTACCAACACAGGGATGACACGAATATTGCGTTGTAGCGCAGTAGCAACTTCAATCCGCACAAAATCTTCAGGGTTATCTAAACGCCGTTCTCCAGTATTATCTTTAATACTCAGCCATTGTTTACCAATTAAAGCAATCAGCACGTCACAAGATTGCACAGCATCTTCCAGAACTTTTATGAAATCAGTTCCGCCTTCAATCCTGTCGACATCCATGAATATCGCCTCCTCGCCAAAATACGCAACGAGGCGGTCGTAAATACGCCCAGCATAGCCAGAGCTATCTACTCTGCGATAAGAAATGAAGATACGTCCTTTTTGTGATGGAGAAGAAGTGTTTTCTGGCATGAGATTTCCCGCCGAAATAGGTTGGCGAAATTATAAGGCAAATTCAAACGTCGCCCCACATGAAATCAGTTGCAATTTGTCACTCTTATAATGCTTTACGAATTTCCAATTCCTAATCCTGCCCCGGGAGAAGTTTTTCCTTGTCGAGCCATGCGTCCACGCCGTCGTTTGTCAGGCGGGTGTAGAAAGCCTTCACGGCGTCTTTGTCGCTGTGGGCATGGCAGAGAAAAACTTTCAATGGTCGCTTGGTCTCGGTCATATCCATCCCATTTTGGTGTGATGAAACAATTATACGCCTGTGTAGGGGCAGGTCGCGACCTGCCCCTACGGGCGAACATTGTTCGGGTTTTCGTCATCTTCCGCCCATTGGGATGGGTTGGATTCGATATAACGGGTGATACGATCCATTTCGTGTTCATCACGGACAATATGTTCGTAATAATTGCGCTGCCAAACAACCTGTCCTTCGGTGTCGCGCAACAAATTGATCTGTTTGGTTGAAACCGTTTTGAACGCACCGATCAATCCACCCAGCGGTTTGTGTTTGATCGGCGTAGGGGCGATTCGTGAATCGCCCCGAATTGCGTTTGAAATATCGTCCATTGGGGCGGATCGCGATCCGCCCCTACCATCATCATGAATCACCAAAATCCCGTGGAAATGATTTGGCATGACAATCCATGCGCCCAATTCGATGTATGGATATTGCGATTCCAGCCATTGCCATTTTTCAGAAACGATTTTGCCAAAATCATTCAGTACTATCTCCCCATCCACAATTTCACCGAACAACATTTCACGCTGCCAGGCAACGATCGTCACAAAATAGGCGCCAGCCTGGGAATAGTCGTATTCCTTTAGGCGAATGCTGCGGCGATGATGTTTTTGAGGATCATATTTCATGGCTGGAGTTTATGTTCAAATGAATCCTTTTGAAAACGAAAGACCATGATCATGGGTAGAGGCAACAAGGCTTGTCGTCTTGACACGGGTTGCCTATCCTTACGACACACCCACAAATCCCGTGCTACAACCGATGACAGCATATAATGGCCCCATTCAAAGATGGGGAGCAAATGTAGAAGGGGTTCACCCACCGTTTCACCACCCAAAACCAAGCATACTACAGGTATAGTACAGGACCAGTACAGGACGAGTACAGAATCAACGAAGCAGTAACGAAGTAGAAACGACGCTGTATCGAACCTGTAGCGAAGGACTCTTGTGTCCGATAGGCAATTACGGCACTGCATCCTTTGCGCAGCGGAAGCCGATATTCCAATTGTAGTTTTCAGGCAGGTCACGGTTTCGAAAGCTGGAACGCTGCAAATTTTCATCATCCACAAAAGAGCCGCCGCGCAGGATCCGGTACGTACCAACATCCGGTCCGGATGGATCGGAGGGAGATGGCGAGTTCTGGTAATACGTCTCCGAGTACCAGTCCGCCACCCACTCCCACACGTTCCCCGAGAGATCATACAACCCATACGGGCTTGTGCCTTTCCGAAAACGTCCCACCTCAGAGGTGGTGCCGACGCAATAGGCATAGTTGGAGGATGTACAACCGATTCCCTCCCCCCAAGGATAGGTGCGTCCGTCTGCGCCGCGAGCCGCCTTTTCCCATTGCGCTTCGGTGGGCAGTTCCGCACCACGCCAGGCGCAGTACGTTCGTGCCTGAAGCCAGTTCACGTACACCACCGGGTAATCTCCATACTGGGGGTTATCGTAATAACTGGAAAGGAACCCACCCAGGGTGCTAAAAGCCGGAGAGGTGCATTTCCCTACGTCCACACAATTTCTGTATTCGTCGTTGGTCACTTCATAGACGTCCATGTAAAAGGCTTTTAGTTTCACCTTGTGAGGCGGATATTCATTTGTATCGCCATTGTTGCTGCCCATTGTAAATTCGCCCGCACTCACAAGGCGCATCGTCAGTCCACGATCATCCGTGATCTCCACCGGATAGGGAGTGGATGTAAGCGTGGGCGGAACAGCCGTAAACGTTGGCGGGAACTGCGTGTCTGTTGGCGAGCTGACGAGGATACTATCCTGCTCTTCGGTAGGGGTGGTTTCCACGACCGGATTCTCCTGTATCACGCTCCCCACAAATTCCACAGTAGCCGTAACCACCGGCGGGGAGAACGTCCCACCGGGAAACCATTTTATGAAAAGCACCGTCAGGCACACAAGAGAAACAAGGACAGCCCCACCGGCAACTGCAAGAATGATCCCCATGTTCGTTTTGGGCTGGCTTCTGCGCACCGGTGCCGTGTTACTGGTGGGCTTTGGCATATTGTTAAACGTTTTTGCTTCCTGGCTGACACTCACCACCCGCTTCAGGGCCGAATAGAATTTATTGTCCGGAAATCCCCCATTACGAACATCGTAGAATTGCGTCGATTCAACGGATAGCCACGGTTCATCCCCCTCCAGCAAGACCGGGAAAATGGGCTTCAATTTTCTTTTCGCTCGCTGCAACTCGCTCTGCACCCAGTCGGAGGCAAACGAGCGCGGAGACATGATCAGAATAAATGCATCACACGAATCCAGTTGTTTTTGGATCTCAAGGGGCCATTGGGAACCGTAATCGAGGCGCGCGTCGATCCACACTTCAAGTCCCATCCCATGCAAACTGTCTGCAAGGGCATGTGCATACTCCGCATCTGTATGGCTGTAACTGATAAAAATATGGCCCATCGCAGACTCCATCAATAAAACCTATATTCGGACGGCGACGATGTTTCAATTATATATCAACAAAGTGAAGGGGATGTTCAACGGACGATTACTTTGAAATCGTCACAGTGTATTCCCGAACCATGTGCCCGGCATCGAACGTATCCTTGCCATCATTGATCGGTGAAGAAAAGTCGATCGTTTGTATCAGTTTGTACGTCCCGGGTTTCCAATCTTGCAGAACGGTGGAGATACTCTGGCATTTCCAGTTTTCGAGATTCGAATCAGAACTTTTATAGGTGTTTTTCGCCAGCCGGGACTCCGGTAGTACATACCCATCCACACTAAAAACAACGTTGATCTTGGTCATATTTTCTGCCAGGATCTGGTCATTTACGGCACACCAACCCCAATCCCAAACAACGGAGACATCTGGTTTCGAGTGGATCGTAAAAATGAGTTTGCCATCGACCTTGTTCCAGCTTTCATTCGAATACTTTTCAACAGCCAGGTCGGTAAGGTTTTTGAGATTTGGAATCAGCTTCAAGACATTCTGCGGTTCGACGAGGGTAAAGCC
>CAZKSG010000063.1:0-18845 GCA_964555335.1 uncultured Anaerolinea sp. | reverse complement strand
ACCAAGGTCCCGTCGCTTATGGCATCCAGAGCACGTTGCGGCAGGACGGTCGGCGCAGACATGAGCAACGCTTCCATCGATTGGATCAGGGCATTGAAATCGGCGAAACGTTCACGCGGGTCACGGGCCAGTGCCTTGATCAGCAGGTGTTCTATCCCCTCAGGGAGATCAGCCACAAATTGGCGCGGCGGCGGAAGCGGTTCCGTAGCCTGCTTAACCAGGATGGACATCGGTGTATCGGCTACATACGGCTTGCGCCCGGCCACCATTTCGTACAATACGATCCCCATCGAATACAAATCCGATTGCGGACCTGATTTGCCATCCCATTGCTCGGGAGCCATATATTCGGGGGTGCCGACCAACATTCCCGTGCCGGTCAGGTGTGTCGACTGGTCTGTCTCGAAGAGTTTGGCGATCCCAAAATCCGAAAGCATGGGGTCCCCGTTTTCGGTGATCAGGATATTGGCGGGTTTGATATCACGATGTACGATGCCGTGCTGGTGAGCATACGCCACGCCGCGCGCCACCGGCAACAACAGTCGCAGCGCCGCCTGCCAGGGCATTGGCTTGCCCAGCACTTTTTTCAGCGTGCCGCCTGGCATGTATTCCATCACGATATAGGGAGAACCTTCGTGCTCGCCATAATCATGCACTTTGACAATGTTGGGATGGGATAGTTTTGCCAGCGACTTGGCTTCCCGTTCAAAACGCTTTAACACTTCATCCAGAGAGTCTGCGGGGAAGGCTCCCGTTCGAATGATCTTTATCGCAACATCCCGCTCCAGACGCGTATCATAGGCCTTGTAAACGATTGCCATGCCCCCTTCTCCGAGTCGTTCCGCAAGGTAATAACGTCCAAGATACTGCCCAGAAAGATTGGTCACATCCATTCTAGTGTAGGAGGAAATTATAAATCAGTTTCCATTTTGCCTGCGATTCGTCATGTATGCACAATCTTTCGTTGTCAAACCATGCACCCATTTTCAGGTGCAGGTATGGGTAACGGATATTCGAGACTCATGGAACCGGCCACTCCTACGGCGTTACGCCCTTCGCACAACGAAAGCCGGTATAACCTGAATTGTCGCCTGTAACGCTGGCGAAGCGAAACCAGGTGCTTAGGACAACCGGGTCAGGACTCTCCCACGAGCCGCCGCGCAACACCCGATCGGTTGCCCGGTAATAGCTCTGGTCACCTTGATTGCCCGGATACGCAGCAAGCGGATCTGCCGTCCATTCCCAGACATTCCCCGCCATATCGTATATTCCATACGGGCTTTTTCCTTTTTCATATGTCCCTACCTCATGGGGACCGCCTGAGAGTTGAACATACGCCGGATCATATTCCTCCCCCCATGGATACGTGCGTCCATCCGTGCCGCGCGCGGCTTTCTCCCATTCCGCTTCCGTTGGAAGCCGCGCTCCGCGCCATTCACAATAGGTTTTCGCCTGCTCCCAGATCAGACTCGAGACAGGGAAGTTGGCATCTTCAAAATAGCGTTCCACGTCAGGGACATTGAGCGAATCGTTGCACACCCCGGCGGTCACACACTCCTTGTAGCGCGCCCGGGTAACCTCATACACATCCATGTAATAGTCAGGGAGTGTCACCTTGTGGGCAGGGTTTGCGGACTCCTGTCCATTGTCGCTGCCCATGATGAAATCCCCGGCTGGGATGAGGTGCATGGTCACGCCTTTTGAGTCCGTGATCTCGGCTGGCAGAGATGCTGGTGTAGGCGTATTCGAAACACTGGAAAACATCCCACAAGACAGCAATGCAAACACAATCGGAATAAACAGAATTTTATGGAGGTGTTTTTTCATCGATCTGTTTATCATCCTTTGGCTGGCGGGAAATTATATATGCAAAACCGGGAACAAAATCATGGGATTTGTGGTCTAACCGGACATGCCATATATAATTGCCATTTTATACTTATCCGAGGAGAATCCATGACCGTTCAACCCACCCCCACAAAAAAGATGCCCTGGCTTTGGATCGCCATTGGCGCCGTCGCTGTCATTTGTCTGTGTGCTGTTGTCATCGGCGCCGCAGGCTTTGCTTTCTTTATTCCAACCCGTTCCGCCAGTATCGTGACAGAAGAACCGATCCAGACGGAGGCGACACCTGAAATCACCCAACCCACTGCCGTTCCCGAGCCCGGAAACGACAATCCGCTTTTCGCGAACGCCGCGCCTGCAGGTACCGCCGTGGAGATCGGCAACAATATCACTCTCACGATCCTCGATGTCATCCGTCCAGTGGATGATCTTGTATCCAATGGCAGTTCCTTTAACACTACAGCGCCTGAGGGGGAGGAATTCATCCAGGTGAACGTCAGTGTCACCTGTACGAACGATGCCGAGTCGCCCTGCGCCTTTTATCCCACAGTGATGAAGGTCGTCCTTGCAGATGAGTCCACACGCGATCTGCAGACCTTCATCGAAGGCGTGGGTGACTGGGACACCTCTGTGGAGATCGATGGCGGTGAAACACAAAAGGGTTTCTTATTGTTCATCGTGCCCAAAGCAGAAACTCAACTTGTGATCAGTTACCAGGATATCTACGCAGATCAACCATTGTATTTGCAGTTGCCATAGGTATAACTACTACAAACGATCAGCCGCATGGACCTTGTCCATGCGGCTGATTTTTAATTACGGCGCATCCTTTGCACAACGAAAACCGATCGCGCTTTCTGACAATGCGGGGTCAAGCCAGCTGCGATAAAAGACCTGCTGGTCGTTGGGTCCCTCATTCCATGAGCCACCACGGATCACCCGGCTGCCGCGCTGCATTGGGTCTTCACGACCATCCAGCGCATCATAGGGATACGGCTTGTTAAGGCTGCTGACCCATTCAAACACATTGCCTGCCATATCATATAGTCCATAGGGGCTCATTCCACTTTCATAGCTCCCCACTTTGGATGTGTCACCCACACAGAATGTGGCAGGATCATCCGGATCGCCATCAAAATTGGCTTGCGCACAACTAATCCCCTCGCCCCAGGGATAGGAACGTTTATCCGTCCCGCGCGCTGCCTTTTCCCATTCCGCTTCGGTGGGAAGACGGGCATTACGCCACTCACAATATGTTCCCGCCATCGTCCAATCGACGTAGATCACTGGAAAATCATCGTAGTGAGAATCACCAAAATAGGCAGGGCGGAAATCCGTCCGCGCGTAATGCGGAGGTTCACAGGCATGAGCGGCTACGCACTCTGCATAGCTGGCATTCGTCACTTCATAAACATCCATGTAAAACGCATCCAGATATACTGAGTGAGACTGATTACGGCTGTCATTATCGTCATCGCTCCCCATAGTAAATTCCCCGGCAGGGATGAGGCGCATGGAGACGCCTTTACTGTCTATCAGTTCAGAAGTCAGGGGTGGCGTACAACCGCCGATCGTCACAACAACCAGCACAAGCCATGCATACCATTTCGTGACAGGTTTCATACTTTTAAATTCCATAGCTGGATCATAAATAAAAATCTGCAGAGATATGATTTGAAATTGTTTTTTGTATCAGGAAATTGAAACTACTTCTCCTTGCAGCGAAACGTCAGAATATTAGCGGAACGATATTCCAAAAAGCCTCGTTCGGGAAATATCGAGTTGTAACCCCATAAGACATCACGGTACCCCAAAACAATGCGATATGCACCGGTAGTCTTATTTTCTCCCCATTCTCCTAATCCCACCCTGCTGTTGTAGAAGTTCACCGAAGGTTCAGACGCACGCGCCAATTCCCATTCTGCTTCAGTGACCAGTGTCCTTCCCGCCCACTGACAATATGCCAACGCATCATTCCAGGATACTTGCAGAACCTGGTTACCATCCCCCAACCACTTATCGCGAGATGGATTTTTCCAGTTCACGCCACTAACCAATTTCCATTCGAAGACAACACCTGTCTGCCCGGGAAATTGTGTGGCAGGTTGCTCCCCCAGGTTTGTCCAAACGAGTCCAATCCCGTTCTTTTCCGCATCCGTTATGTAACTGGTTGCGTTGACGAATTTTTCGAACATGGAATTGCTGACCGCCGACTGATCGATCCAGAATGTATCCACACCACCGGAACCAGAAATGCGTACCTGTGTCATGCCGTCGATTGCGGATGTCTTTGTCGTCCCCAATACTGTTAACGCTTTGGTCGCTGTTGCTGTGGGAGGGATCGCCACCAACTGACTCGTTGGCTTGGGCGTATTTGTCCTGACCACTGCTGTTGGAGATTTCACAACAGGTGCAACCGTAGTCGCCAGAGACGGAGTGTTCGTTGGGTCCGTGCCCAACACCTTGGGAATCAACAACGCCCCACCCCATAAAATTGCGCCAACAAAAATAGCAATCCCACCATACTTAAACCATGGGAGGAGTTTGCTCCGTCCGGGCCATGATTGACGAGCGGGTGGTCTTATCCCATTACCGGGAATCCAAGGCTTTTCGGGAGTCTTCTGCTCGCTTTCACGGATGGCTTGCTTCTGTGCAGGTTTCTCAATAACCTCACGCTCCGGGATTTTGGGAGTCCGCGGTGTGACTCGTTCCAATCGTTTGTAAAATTTTTCTGTGGGAAGAGAACCATCCCGTACATCGACGTATTGTTTTGCCTGGACGATCAACCAACTCTCCCCATCGAGCAGGATCGGGAAAATATTCTTCTTCTTTTCACGAGCCCGGGTGATTTCATTCTGAACCATATCTGATTCGAATGAATTCTGACTCATGACGATAATGAAGGCGTCACATTCATCCAGATGCCTTTGGATAACTTTTGGCCACTGATCACCATAATCGATGCGACCATCGATCCATGCGTCGAAGCCCTCACTTAGTAAGGCTGCATGAAGTTTGTGGACATATTCCTGGTCTGCATGGCTGTAACTGATGAAAATGTGACCCATTCTGTTTCCCGTGAGCAATGATGTTTGGGAATTATAAAACAAATGGATGCCAGCATTACCTGACATCCATCACAAGTTTGTAAAGGAAATCCTGCCCACGTACGAAGGAGAAAGCGCGATTCCGAGCGTGTCCTATTTTTCCACCAGTGAATCATATTTCTCCCGCACATGGCGAATGTCCTCCCACATCAGCGCCTTGGGGGAGCCGGGATCCCGTGCCGGGTTACGCAACAAATAGGAGGGGTGAAAGATTGGCATGAGCCAGCGGCCGTCCATTTCGGTCCATTTGCCGCGCAGGGTGGTGATACCCGTCTTGCCAAGGATGGATTGGCAAGCCACATTCCCGGTCAATAACATGATCACAGGGTCGACAAACCGAATGATCTCACGTACGTATGGGCGATAATAGTCGATCTCTTTGTCGGTCGGTTTGCGGAACGACTTGCCTTCCTCCTCCCCTGGCGGCATGCGAAAGACGGAGTTCGTGATGAAGACATCCTTCTCCGGGTCGAAGTTGGCCGCTTCCAGGATCTTATCAAGCAGTTGACCGGCGCGTCCTACGAACGGCTTGCCCACCACATTTTCCTGAGGTCCGGGTGCTTCACCGACGATCATCAATTTTGCGTTCGGGTTCCCACGACTGATGACAACATTTGTCCCGGCATTGGCAAGTGGGTCATTCTTCATGTCTTTCATCACAGTGATTAGTTCATCGAGAGATGAGTACCTGGGTCCCATCATATCAAGTTGAGACATGGACTGCCTCCTGAAGTAGGATCAATAACACAAAAGAATTGTACCGCATCACGACTCAGCCGACGATTGTTTCAGTACAACGGCACCTTCTTCTCCGCTTTCGTTCTTAAACAAAAATCCACCCGTTATCGAATGGGTGGATTTGTTTAACAGTCGATCAGACTTACAAATCGAGTTTGGCAACCATCAGTTTTTCATCGCTGGATGGTTCAAAGGTAAAGCCAAGTTTCTTGAAGATATATTGCATAGCCTGATTATCCACGGTCATGACCGCGGAGAGTCTCTCAAGGTTCTCACGTCTGGCAACATCTACTACACGATTGACCAATTCTCTGCCAATGCCCATCCCCTGATACGGATCACCCACCATCACGCTCAGGTTTCCATCACGGCTCCCGCTGACCTTGGTGAGGCGTCCCACACCGAGGATGCTGCGTGAACCATTTGCATTGGTCTTCTCAGCTACAAGCGGAATATCGCGATCATAGTCACAGTGACAGATACGGGCCAGACGATCATGCAGAATACGATCCTGCAAGAGCATCGGGTGCAGATAACGCATGATGACGGTACGGTCTGAAAGGGTCTGGTGCAATTCAGAGAGAAGAGATTCGTCCTCAGGCAGGATCGGGCGGAAGGTCAGCTCCGTACCATCCTTCGCGGTCCACATGTCCACATATTGGACAGGGTACGGGCGAATGGCCAGCTTGGGCAGCTTTGACTCAGGCGTATCCTTGTCATAGACGACAACACGCGCATCGAGGGCCAGCAACTTCTCGGGTGATGCAACGAGTGGGTTGATATCCAGTTCCTTGATCCAGGGCTGTTCGGTGATCAACTGTCCAAAGCGGACGAGCAGGCGCTCGAGAGCAGCCATATCTACAGATTTGCGGCCGCGCACACCTTTAAGAGCGGTATAGATCTTGGTCTGCTCCATCATACGGCGGGCGAGGGTGGTGGTGAGTGGCGGGATAGCCAGAGCACGATCTTTGAACACTTCCACCAATTGACCACCGAGTCCGAACAGGAGCACAGGTCCGAACTGCGGGTCGATACTGCTGCCGAGGATCAATTCATATCCTTCCACCTTGGCCATCGGCTGAACCGTTACACCGAGGAAATGTTCTGCGCCAACTTTGGCAGTGACAGACTCTTTGATCGCGTTATAGGCTTTCTTGACAGCATCTGCATCGGCTAAGTTCAGCTGCACGCCACCGACATCGGTCTTGTGCGTAATCGTCTCGGAGTGGAGTTTGAGCACAACAGGATACCCGATCTCGTTCGCAGCTTTAACTGCATCTTCCGGCTTGGTCGCGATGCGAGTTTCAACGGTCGGGATACCATAGGCCTTGAGCAATTCCTTTGATTCGTACTCGGTCAGGATCGTGCGCCCTGAAGCGCGGACATGCTCAATGAGCTTCGCGGCGTGTTCGCGGTCTTCCGGTTCCTGCCAGCCTGTACTTGCGGGCATGGGTGTTTCATACAAAGAGCGCAGATTTTCGGAATAGTGCGCCATGTAATCGAACACGCGCGCCGCCGTGTCGGGATACGGGAAGGTCGGGATATTCATACGGTTGAGCAATAACTCACCGGGAGTCACATCGTTACCACCCATCCATGTGGCAAGGACTGGCTTGCCAAGAGACTGAGCGTACGGTTCCAACTGTTCGGCGGTCTTGGTGGGGTCGGTCATAGCCTGAGGGGTCAGGATCACGAGAATACCATCGCTGTTTGGGTCCTTCGCCGCGATCTCGAGCGCCTTGCTATACCGCTCGGGGCTGGCATCTCCCAAAATATCCACAGGGTTGTTGTGACTCCACGCGGCGGGGAGAAGTTTGTTGTATTCTTCCATAGTCTCAGGGGAGAGCGCTGCCAGTTCACCGCCATTGGAGATCAGCGCGTCGGTAGCGAGCACACCCGGCCCACCGGCGTTGGTCAGAATGGTGAGACGGCGTCCCTGCGGGCTGGGCTGTTTGCCGAGAACTTCGGCCATGTAGAACAATTCAGCAATGCTGTTCACGCGCAGCACGCCGCTGCGGCGGAAGGCAATTTCGAGCACTTCGTCGCTGCCGGTCAATGAACCGGTGTGTGAGGCGGCTGCTTTTGCGGCGCCTTCGGTGCGTCCCGGCTTGATGACAATGATCGGCTTGGTCAGTGCCACTTCGCGCGCCGCAGACAGAAAGGCACGCGCATTACCGATCGTTTCCATATAAATGACAATGCTCTTGGTATTGGGATCATCGCCAAGATAATAAATGAGGTCACTCCAATCCACATCGAGCATGGAGCCGATGGAGACGAAGGTGCTGAAACCAACATTCTCGCGCAAGCTCCAGTCGAGGATGGCAGTACACAGCGCACCACTTTGGCTGATGAAGCCCACACTGCCGCGACGCGCAATGGTTGTGGCGAACGTGGCGTTCAATCCCGTGGTGGGACTCATCACGCCGAGGCAGTTCGGGCCAACGACGCGCATATTGCCGCGGCGGGCATGTTCCAATATCTGGCGTTCGAGTTCCACACCTTCGGGTCCGGTCTCTTTGAAACCAGCTGAGATGATGATCGCGCTCTTGACGCCGAGGTCCACAGCTTCCTTGATGATGTTGGGGATCGTCTTGGCAGGCGTAACAACAACCACCAGGTCGATCTTTTCAGGTACATCGCTCAGGCTGGGATATGCCTTGATACCCAAAATGCTCGAACGGTTCGGGTTGACGGGAAAGATGGTCCCGCCGAACGAACTGCTCATCAAGTTCCAAACGATCGTGCGGCCCACGCTGCCGTGAGTCTCGGTTGCACCAACAACCGCAACGGTCTTCGGTGCAAAGATCGTATCCAATCCATGACGCCCATATTGGAGAATATTGTGGGCAGGGTCCAAACCAGTAGTGACTATCGTATCCATAATTCGTTTCCTTCGTGAGTTTCTTGTCGGAGATGCGACAAGGGATTATTGTGAGTTCAACTCTTATGTGTATCACAAAAATCAGGATGCGACAGGTATATTTTGTAATATTTTCAGGGTTATATCATGCCAAGGATTGTGACGAACCCCCTTGTTGATTTGGCCCGTAGAGAACCGAAGTATGGGAAAATAGAATGATGCTACGAAACCATCCATTATTTCAAACCATGCGTGAATTGAGGGGAAACCCACGGGTCACTGTTCTGACCGAAGTCATGTTCGGAATTCCCTATAATCTATTTGCACCCTTCGCCTCCGTGTATATGCTGGCATTGGGAGTGACCGACCAACAGATCGGCAGCATCGCCAGCCTGGGGCTGATCCTGCAGATCTTCACAGCCCTGCTCAGTGGAGCGATCGTGGATAAGTTCGGACGCCGTCTGACATTGTTCATCTGTGACATGCTTTGCTGGAGTGTGCCATGCCTGATCTGGGCAGGAGCACAGGATGTACGTTTCTTTGTAGCCGCCGCGTTGATGAACAGCCTGTGGCGCATCTCACACACAGCCTGGACCTGTTTGATGGTCGAGGACGCTGAGGAACGTCATCTCGTCCACATCTGGACCTGGATCATGATCTTCGCCGTCTGCTCCGCGTTCTTTGCCCCACTGGGTGGATGGTTCGTCGCACACTACGGTTTGATCCAGGCAATGCGGGGGATCTATCTGTTTGGCTTCCTCATGTTGACCGCGAAATTCGTTGTGTTGTACGTGTACTCACATGAAACAGCTCGCGGCGTACAGCGCATGGCGGAGACTCGCCAGCGGTCCATCGTCGGTTTGCTAAGCGAATATCGGAGCGTCTTCAGCCAGCTTCTGCATTCCAAGCCCATCCTTGCAGCGTTGTCGCTCATGGTGATCACCAATATTTACACGACCATCAGCAATAGTTTTTGGGGAGTGTTGTTCACCGGGAAACTTGGCTTTTCCGAATCGCAGATCTCAACATATGTGGCCATCCGGTCCATCATCATGACGATCAGTTTCTTCGTGATCGGTCCGCGTCTGACGAATCTGCAACGTTTCCGCCTGCCGTTATGGACAGGGTTTGCGGGATTCCTGGTCAGCCAGTTGCTGCTGGTTGTCATGCCACCTCATGCAGTAGCTCTCCTCGTGATCAGCGTGGTATTGGAAGCGGTCGCGTCGGCGCTCGTCAGCCCGATGACGGAATCGCTGCTGGCTCTCTCAATGGAATCCAAAGAACGGGCGCGGGTAAGTGCGATGGTCTATGTGGCTCTGATCGTACTGATCTCCCCCTTTGGCTGGATCGCCGGTCAACTCTCCGCCCTGGATCGTTCCCTGCCTTTCACTCTGAACATGGCCTTGTTCGCGATCGGACTCGTCCTGGTCTGGTTCATCGGCAAACCGGGGTTCATCCATGCAGAGACTCAACCTGCCTCGCAGGAGGCATAGCCCATCTGCACTGTAGACGATTAGGATAACGTCTGCCTGACAGCAAAGGATACAAGTTCTTCCACGGTTTGATGATCCAGGATCGCGTGGGAGATCTGTCCATCCAATACGAGGGAAACGATTCCGTGTACCTGTCCCCATACAGCGACCGCCATTATATCCGCTGGGGCCGAGCGTACGATCCCAACATCCTGACAGGCCTGTACAATACCCACAACACGCTGAAATGTTTTCTGAGAGATCTCAACGAAGGCAGGATACTCTTTTTCTTTTTCGATGGCGTCTGAAAACATGATCTTAAAGGTATCCACATGATCCATTGCAAAGCGGACATAGGCCAGTGCTGCTTCATGCAATTGTTTTACAGGATCGGATGAATAGGAAGCAATGGCTTCACCCAATTGCTCATAGAGTTTCTTGAACCCCTCTGTGGAAATGGCCGCGATCAGGGATTGTTTATCGGGGAAATGGGAATAAGGCGCATTGTGACTCACGCCTGCGTGTTGTGCCACTTTCCGCAGGCTGAGTCCATCGATCCCCTCTTTTGACAAAATCTCAACGCCGGCTTTGATAAGAGCATTTTTCAGGTCACCGTGGTGATAGGTTTTCGTTGCCATACATAAATATTAAATCCAAATCTTGACACTGTCAAGATTGTGTTCTACAATTTGACCTGATTTACCTTGCGGAGGGCTCATGAGCGAATTTGAATTACAGAAGAAACAGATCGTAGATACCGCACAGTTCCTTGTGCAGAAGGGATATCTAATGGCAACCGGAGGGAACATCTCGCTGCGCATCCCGGAAAAGAACGCGTTTGCCATCACTCCATCCAATTACGACTATTTCAAAATGACTCCCGATGATGTATGCATTCTGGATTTTGAATTGAACAAAATTGAAGGTCACCTGAAACCATCGGTCGAATCGGCGATGCATGGCGCGATCTATCAGACGCGGCCGGATGTGAATGCCATCATCCACACACACCAGGCGTACGTTAGCGCGTTGACGCTGATCAAGACGCCGATCCCGGCTCTTTTCGATGAGCAGGCCCGTTTCCTCGGCCGCAGTGTGGATATCATCCCTTACGCCCCATCGGGAACGGGAATGTTGAAGAATACTGTGGCAAAGAACGTGAAGAATCACAACAACGCCTTTATGATGCAAAATCATGGTGCGTTAGTCTTTGGCCATGATATGGAACGTGCAGTTCATAACGTTGAAATTTTGGAAAAATGTGCGCTGGCATATTTGCTGGCGATCTGCAGTGAAAAGAAGATCAGCAAAATTCCTCTGGCGGTACGTGAGGTCGCGTTTGCAAAACTACGCAAGGATCAGAAGAAGATCGAGCAGGGGGAGAAAGTAACAAGTGGTGAATAGAATGAACGAACAAAAATACGCAATCAGCGAATATCACGATATCAATAAAGTCTATGCAAAGCTGGATAATCTCATCAGTCAACCGATGCGACACATCAGCCGTGAGAAGATGCAGGAGTTTCTCAGCTACTTTGATGACAAATGCAAACGATCGAAGGAACTCACTGATGAAGCCAAGAAATTCATTCCTGGCGGTGTACAGCATAATCTTGCGTTCAACTATCCTTTCCCCATCGCCATCGAAAAAACGGATGGTGCTTATTTATGGGACGCCGATGGAAATCAATACATTGACTTTCTTCAGGCTGGCGGCCCGACGGTGCTCGGCAGCAATTACGCTCCTGTGCGCGAAAAAGTTTTCGAGATGCTGCAAAGCTGTGGACCGGTTACCGGCTTGTTCCATGAATACGAATTGAAGTTGGCGCAACTGGTCAATCGTTTCATGCCCGCCGTAGAGATGTTTCGCATGTTAGGCTCTGGTACTGAAGGCGTCATGGCAGCGATCCGCGCAGCGCGTACATATACAAAGAAGAAGTATGTGATCAAAGTTGGCGGGGCCTATCACGGCTGGAGCGACCAGATGGTCTACGGCTTGCATGTCCCGGGCACAGGTCGGCTCGAGGCAAAGGGTATCCCGCGCGGTGCCAGCAAAGCGACCGAGGAATTCTTCCCGAACAGTCTCGCAGCGTTGAAGCGACATCTGGTCTTCAATAGAATTCGCGGCGGAACAGCAGCGGTCATTGTCGAACCACTGGGACCAGAATCCGGGACGCGCCCTGTTCCGTTCGACTTCAATCAAAAAGTGCGTGAACTGTGCGATGAATTCGGTGCGCTTCTGATCTTCGACGAAGTGGTGACCGGCTTCCGAGTGGGCATGGGCGGCGCCCAGGGTTATTTCGGCGTCAGACCCGATCTGACGGTCTTCGGCAAATGCATCACGGGCGGATATCCCATGGCAGGCGGCGTCGGGGGCAAAGCGGACGTGATCATGCGTTTCGCGGCCGGCATCGGTGGTGTCGGTGAACGCGCTTACGTGGGCGGCACGCTTTCGGCTAATCCTTTATCTTGCGTCGCGGGCTATTATTCCCTGCTGGAGATGGAACGCACAAACGCTCCTGTCATTGCTGGCTGTGCGGGCGACCGTCTTACCAAAGGATTACAGTCCATCATTGACAAATACGGACTGCCGTTTGTGGCATATAATCAAGGCTCAATCGTCCACCTCGAAACATCCGGTGTGATGCTGCTCGACCTGCGCAATCCGCTGCGACTGGCGCGTGAACTCAAGCCACGCAAACACATGATCGAAGAGATGGGCGCGGCATACATGTCACAGGGACTCGTCACCCTCGCTGGCTCGCGCATGTATACGTCCATGGCGGATACGAACGAAGTGATCGACGACGCGCTGAATCGATTTGAAACTGTATTGGCTGCTTGCATCTAAAGGGAACATATGGCAAACAACTACAAACTCTACGGCTATCGCTGGGTAGTGCTTGCAGTTTTCATGTTTATCAATTTAACGATCCAGATGCTCTGGATCACCTACGCGCCGATCACCGGACCGGCCGCAGAGTTTTACGGCGTGACTGACCTGCAAATCGGTTTGCTGGCCATGTCGTTCATGATCGCATTCATCCCGCTGTCCATTCCAGTATCGTGGATCATTGACACCTACGGCTTCAAATTAGCGGTCAGCATTGGTGCGATTCTAATGGGCGTCTTCGGCCTTCTTCGCGGATTTGCTGGGGCGAATTACTCGCTCGTTTTAGGAAGCACAATTGGCATTGCAGCAGCGCAACCGTTCCTTCTCAATGCCTGGACCAAAGTTCCTGCCAATTGGTTTGCCATCGAAGAACGTGCCACGGCAGTGGGATTGGTGACACTCGCCAATCTGGTCGGGACGGCGCTGGGCATGGTGCTGACACCGATCCTTACTGAATCCATTTCTATTCCCACCGTTCAACTTATTTACGGCGGCATTGCCGCATTTTCATCTGTTCTATTCGTTCTGCTTGCAAGAGAAACTCCCCCCACCCCGCCGGGACCTGCGGGAAGTGAAGTCCGCGCCTTGATGCTGGACGGACTAAAACATGCTTTCACTGTAAAACCATTCCTTCTTTATTTATTCGTTTCCTTTATCGGTCTGGGAATTTTCAACGGTGTCACAACCTGGGTGGAAAATATTATCCGTCCACGTGGGTTTACGCCTACTGATGCAGGCACGCTCGGCGCGTTGATGTTGGTCGGCGGAGTGTTGGGCGCGGTGACCATTCCGCCATTTTCCGATAAGCAGCGAAAGCGCCAGCCCTATATTCTGCTTGGACTCTTGCTTGCCATTCCAGGCCTGATCGGCTTGACTTATGCGACCAACAGTTGGTTATTATTTATCTCTGCCTTTGCAATGGGATTCTTCCTCGTCAGCACCAGTCCCATCGGGATGCAGTATGCCGCCGAAGTGACTCAGCCCACGCCTGAGGGCACATCGAACGGATTGATCCAGTTGTTCGGACAGGCGTCTGTTGTGTTTGTATACATCATGGAAGCCTTGAAAACATCTGATGGTTCGTTCACACCGGCATTATTGCTGGCACTTGGCTTACTGGTCATTAGTGCGTTACTCGTCACACAGATGAAAGACCCAAAGCAATAAAATGAATTCCATTGCTTATCCAGAAGATAACATAAAGAAAAAATTCTCTAGGCAATTGGCAAAAGTTGCTGTCTTGTTGATCATTGCACTGAGCCTTTTGTGGTTTTCGATCAATTTTCCGTTCTATCGCATTTTTGAACCACAAAGTATCGGCTGGGTGTTGTGGGTCAGTTATGCCAAGGACTTAATTCAGCCGTTTGCGTTTTACTTTCTTCTCTGTCTCGCCGACCAATGGCTAAACACCTGGCAAAAAAGAGCACTATTGGCTCTTGCTGTTCCCACCTTGCTGGAACTTCGACAAGCGTTATATCATCCGATCGGCCAATACATCGGTGCTTTTGATCTATTGGACATCGTGATGTATGCGATCGGTGTGGGACTGGCCGTGCTGCTCGAACGAAAAGTTTTTGCGAAGCATATCAAGTTTTGGTGATAAAAGACTCCATGGCAAACGAAAAGCTCATCCTTGCAGTTGACCTGGGTACATCTGGCATGAAAGTCGCGCTCATTTCTGTGAGTGGGAAGGTACTCGGTTGGGAGTTAGAGCCTGTACGTCTTATCCTTACACCCAATGGCGGCGCGGAACAGTCACCGGAGGAGTGGTGGCAGGCGTTCTTATCAGCGGCGGGACGGTTGATCAAACGGAATCAAGAATCGGCTTTGGATGTGATCGCTGTCTGTGCGTCCACACAGGGCGAAGGCACGGTGGCGGTCGATCAAGAGGGGAATGCTCTCGGCAACACGATTCTCTGGATGGACATGCGTGGCGCTCCGTATCTCCGCAAACAGCTCAATGGATGGATCAACATCGACGGTGCAGGGATTTCAAAGGTCTTGCGCTTCGTGCGGCTGACAGGCGGCATGCCTTCGATGACCGGCAAGGATCCCGCCGCGCATATGCTGCTGGTCCGCGACGCGATGCCGGAGTTATATGCGCGCACGTATAAATTTCTGAATGTATTGGATTACATCAACCTGCGACTGACCGGTGAGTTCGTCGCCACATATGATTCCATTTTGACGTCCTGGGTTACAGACAATCGCAACCCAGATGGAATTCATTATGACGATTCGCTGATCCGCACGTTGAATGTTGACAAAGAAAAACTTCCTGAGATTGTTGCCTGCACAAAAGTGATCGGTAACTTGCGAACCGATGTTGCCAATGCACTTGGACTCTCATTGAATGTAAAAGTGGTGGCGGGTGCCATTGACAATACTGCCGCAGCGATCGGTGCAGGGACCGTGGAAGACTATCGAATGCATCTCTATATTGGCACATCATCATGGATGGCAGCGCATGTATCGTTCAAGAAAACCGATATTGCATCGAGTCTCGCGTCCATTCCTTGTGCGGTGCCGGGTCGTTATTTACTCACTGCATTGCAGGCAACAGCGGGCGGAAACCTTACATATCTGCGCGATAACATTATCTATCATAAGGATGAGTTGCTGCAAGAAGCGGACGTTCCTGATATTTTCAAAGTGCTCGATCAAATTGCAGACCGCGTGCCGGCGGGTTCGAACGGCGTACTGTATACACCGTGGATCTGGGGCGAACGCGCACCTGTGGACGATAAAACGCTTCGTGCGGGATTGTATAACTTATCACTGAACAACACACGTGAAGACATCATCCGCGCATTTCTCGAAGGCATTGCATTCAACACACGCTGGTTGTTAACCCCGGTTGAGAAATTCCTGGGGCGCAAGGTGGATGCTATCAATATTGTCGGTGGTGGTGCACAGTCAGATGTGTGGTGCCAGATCTTTGCCGATGTGATGAATGTGGAGATCAAACAGGTGGCTGACCCGATCTATGCTAATGCCCGCGGCGCAGCCTGGATCGCTGCCGTTGGGATGGGCGAGATCAAATTCAGCGATGTGTCAAAGCTGGTGCAGTACAAAAAATGGTATCAACCCCAATCGCAAAACCGCGCCTTGTATGACGACAAATTTGAAATCTTCCAACAGATCTACAAGCAGATGAAGAGTGTCTATCATCGGCTAAATGGATGACCGTTATCCTTCCAAATCAAATTACAATAGAAGAATGAACATCATCGACCAGCTTGCCACCCACTATCGGAACAAGTTCGGGCATGTGCCCGCGCATATCGCCCGCGCGCCGGGACGAGTCAACCTCCTCGGTGAACATGTGGATTACAACGATGGATTCGTCCTGCCTGCCGCCATCGACCGCGCCACCTATATCGCTTTCTCACCAGCAGAAGCGGCTCATTCCACAATCGTAGCTGCGGACTTCGACCAGCAGGTTTCCTTTTCCCATGAAACAATCCCGTCCAAGACCCAGCCCGATGGCTCTCCCCTTTCAGAATGGGGACTCTATCCTGCGGGCACCATGTGGGCATTGATGGGAGAAGGGCTCTCCACCCCGGCGATGAACGCGGTGTTCACTTCGGATGTACCGCGCGGTTCCGGCTTGAGCTCGTCCGCTTCGGTGGAGATGGCGTTCGCTGTTGCCTGGCAAACACTAGGCAGCTGGAGCCTGCCACCCATGAAGCGCGCCCTGCTCGGGCAAAAAGCCGAGAACCAATACGTCGGCGTTAACTGCGGCATCATGGACCAGTTCTCGTCTGCCTGTGGTGTGGAGAACCGACTGCTCCTGCTCGATTGTCGTTCGCTCGAATGGATCACACTTCCGCTGCCGAACGATGTTGCCATCATCGTGGCAGATACCACCGTCCGGCGTAAGTTGACCAGCGGCGAATACAACAAGCGGCGCTCGGCTTGTGAGGAAGCGGTACGATTATTGAAAGAGAATTTGCCAAATATCAAGTCTCTACGCGACGTCAGTCCGGAGGATTTCAACCGTCTGGCACATAAACTCCCTGAGGAAGTGGAGAAGCGAGCGCGTCATGTGGTGGAGGAGATTCAACGGTCTGACCAATCGCAGGCGTTGCTTGAAGCAGGAGACATTCACAACTTCGGCCGGTTGATGAATGAGTGCCACGTCAGTCTGCGTGATCTATATGAGGTATCCTGCCCGGAATTAAATGCGATGGTGAATATCGCCCAATCGCTGAATGGATGTTATGGCGCGCGATTGACAGGTGCAGGCTTCGGTGGCTGCACGGTCAATCTGGTGGCAATTGAAAAAGTGGATGGATTTGTAGCCGCTCTGGCAAAAGGCTACGAAAAAGAAACCAATCTTCACCCTGAAATTTATGTCACACGTGCATCCAACGGAGCAGAACTGATCAAGTAATCCGATGATAAAAGAGCGGACCGAGACTCGGTCCGCTCTTTTATTTAATTCTCAACTTTGACCACAAACTGAGAGCGACTATTTTTGCCATCGTTCCCAACGGAATTCGTGTCAACATCCCAAGCACAGACGAATCTGTCACTGCGCCTGGTGTGCAGGTCTGTACTTCTGTCCATGCAGAGCTTTTATGATTGCGTAGCGAACGTATTCTGAACTGCATTGGCTTGCCGTTTTCCAATCCATCCATATGCCATCGAGTCAGCGGGCCTATCTTCGTTGATTGCCACTCGATATCCTTCGCATGTTTCCATTCGATTTCATAACTGATTACAACTCCAACCCGCGGCGCATCCCATACGAGATCAACTGCGTGGGAAGATGGATTTACTAAAAATGCTCTTGGTGGAGCAAGAGCGGAATCTGCTTGTGATATAGCATGTTGTTTTTTAGAGTCAATAAAATGCTCTATATCATGGATCGTCGCTGCGTTCATTTCAGGCAACGCCTTGTGAACGATCACTCCGGGCGCATAAAAATGAGCAGCAGCAGTATTCTGTACATCCTGCGGCGGTTCATCACCCGCATAAGGAGCAAGCATCAAAGAGAATTTTAATATCTCCCCGTTGAACGATGGACCGTTCGGAGACAGTGCTCCGCTGAACGCCTGCATGATCACAGTTCCATTCCCATTGCCACCGAGATGCGAGTAATCGAATTGTTTTCCGTAATACGACCCAAATGGATTTAGTGAAACGACCTGCTCTCCGTTTTGTTCGTGCAATCGCATGGGACAAAATGCCATCGAAGATAGAGTTCCCGCATCTTCACCGATCAGCAACCCATGCACGCCATTCGAAACTGCCACCCAACCCGCCGTCACTTGATGATTGAACGAATCCAAGTTTCTATTCTTCGGATTGATCTTTCCATAATCCAGATCATAGAAAGACGTGATGCCCATGTAGTTGTGTTTCCACACGCGCAATGGTTTTTCAGAAAAAAGTAGAGGTGTGAGTTGAAATGGTGCAGTTTCCACCCAATGCAAATCCATCAAACGGCGCAGCTTTTGCGTCAGATTATGAATCACCTGTCGTTTGGGGGTGTACGCATAACGCGCTTCGACATCTGCAAACAAATAAGGGAGTTTATCGAACAGTGTGAAGGTATAGGTCAACTCGCTCGCAAATTCACCTTCTGAGGTTTGCATTGGGATACAGGTTTTCAATCGCACACGCTGTAAGCCATTCCATGTCTCATCGTCAAAATTCGCAAACTCATATCCATCATTATGAAATGTCTGCTTGTCATAGGTTATGAACGAATTTAGAAAATTATCTACGCCAATCACTTCTCCGTTGTATGTAAGCAATTCGATTCCATGTGACTCAGAGAATTGAACGTTGATCCATTTATTTTGGAGGTCTCTCACTGGGAAAGAGGAGGAAACATCTGAGGGTTGGATTTTGATCCGATAATGGGACTCAGGCTCGAGGTCCGCTTCGAACCGGACCTGGGCGCTGGTCTGCCCATC
>CAZKSG010000062.1:3241-23311 GCA_964555335.1 uncultured Anaerolinea sp. | reverse complement strand
TTCTTCGAAAACTGTGTATTTGGCGCCGCTGATCTGATTGAACGGATTTTGGAAGGCCAGCCCTACATTGAGCACCCACTCGTTCAACGTGGATTGGTGTAGATCCTTGCCGTCCACTTCCACTTTGCCGGTGAGCTCCCCTTTGAAAAAATGCGGGACAAACCCGGCGAGCGTATAACACAGCGTGGATTTGCCTGCGCCGTTCGGTCCCACTACTGCGACAAACTCGCCCTCATTGATATGCAGATTGATATTTTGCAGTGCTGGCGCTTCGGTCAGTGGATATTTGTATGTAACGTTGTTGAGATTTACGATTGCCATAAACGAAAAACCAATGTCGCAGTGACGAGCAAAATGGATATCCAACGGATCACTTTATCTGTGCTGGAATCGGGGATTTCATGCAATGATGTTTTGAGGCGTGTGGATGTGAATCCCCTCGCTTCGATGGCGATGGCGCGTTCCTCCACTTCCACGAGTGAGCCGAAGACCAACGGTCCCACCAACGGGACAAGCGAACCGGCGCGGCGCATGAAGCTGCTTTCGGTATCCAATCCGCGAGAACGTTGGGCAGAGATGATAGTCTGGGCCTTGGCTTGCATCTGTGGCAGGATTTGCAGCGTGGAGATGATGACATAGGCAAACTGTCCTGGCAGGCCGCGTCTTGTCAGGTCTGACATCAATTCGCTGGGATGTGTGGTCATCAGGAATAGCGTGAAGGCTGAGATCATCACAGTGATGCGTGCTGCCACGCGAAAGGCAAATGAAAGACTTTCCTGTGTGACATCCAGAACCCAGAACTGGAAGATTACGTTTTCACCGACAGGCTGGAAAAGCGCCTGCATGAAGAGGATAAATCCCGCGGCGGGGAGGATGAGGCGGATCGCTGTCCTGAAGAATTCCTTCGCGATCTTGCCTAAAAAGCTAAGCGGCACGATTGCGGAGATCAAAAGAAAGAACGCCATCCAATACCATTGGCTGATGAAGGTGATGAAGATGATGCCCAATGTCAGAACGATCTTGGTCAACGGGTTGAGCCGATGAAGAATGCTATCTCGTTTTACATAATAGGAAAGTCGCTCATGCATGGCAATGGGTCGCTTGTCTCTTTTTGGGGAAATCGAATTGCTCACAGGATTATAAGCTAAAAAAAATCAGGCTTCGAGGAGAAGCCTGATTTCATAAAAGACGTCTTTCCTAATCTGGAAGCAAGGTTCTAACCCAAAAGCCCAATGCAACGACGATTACGACAACGATAAGGGCAATGATCAGTTGGGTCGTGCTATTGCCAACTTCCGCTTCGGCGTTCTCGGGACGTGGAAAACGGGCCAACAACCGCTTGGAAAGTCCCTGCACGATGGCAAAGGCCAGCATGGCAGTTGAGATCTTGTCCACCGGTTCGACAAGGAAGCCAGTACTTAACACAGCTGAAATAACGCCTTGTCCGGTTTGCATGAGATAGGCGGTGATAAAGGATGAACCGCTGGCAGTAATGCCACCATACAAATAGACAGAGATGGGGGTGGAAACAATGGCTGCGGTGAGCGCGATCAGGAAGCCGGATAGGATCACCTTCCACCAATTTTTGAACAGCCCGGCATTGGCGCAGAAACCAGCCACCAGACCGATGAAAAAGGCAACCGGCCACCAGGGCAGGGAGTCTGGGTTGAACAATCCCCAGATCGTATTGGCGAGGGCGCCAGTGAGAGCGCCAGCCCACGGTCCGCAGATGATGCCCACCAGTACCGTACCAATTGAATCAAGATAAACGGGCAGCTTTAAAAGAACCACGATCTGACCAATTGCGATGTTGATGGCAATGGCTACCGGGATGAGCACCCACGTCATGGTCGTAAAATCCTTCTTGATCTTGTCGAACATAGCATTCTCCTTTTTGTGGTTTGATTTTTATAACACCGCGTTTGCGGGTTTGTTTCACATTTTTTGTGCCAGCCTGATAATCCGTTCCACGAACAAGTCTATGAAGTCGCGTGGTTTTACTCCGAGCGCAACTTTCATATTGGCTGGCTTCTTGTTGTAATTATAAAAATCGCCGATGGTCTTGCCCATCGAAATGCCGCCCGAAATATCCACATCCACGGGCAGTTCCTGGTAGGTGCACAGTTCGGGAGCAAAGGTCAATGCCAGCGCCAGTGGATCATTGATCACGCATCCTTGAATCCCCTGATACTCGTCGTGGAATTCCATATAAAAGCGCGTTGCATCTTCGACGAACTTCGTGATGGGTGAATCCATCTGGCGCATCTTTTTGACATCCTCTGTAGTGAGGATGCATTGGTACGTCACATCAAGCGGGACGAGCGTGGTGGGCATCCCGGCATGATAGACAATATACGCAGCATGCGGGTCGGTATATGTATTGAACTCAGCCAGCGCCGTTGTGTTTCCCTCATGGCGAATCGCGCCGCCCATGATGATCAATTCCTTGACTGCGCTCACGATGCGCGGTTCCTGCCGGACTGCTAGGGCGATGTTCGTCAGCGGACCGATCGCCAGCAATGTGACCTCTCCCGGCTGGGACATGATTTTCTCGATCAGAAAATCGCTTCCATGTTGAACCGATGGCCGGATCCGCGGTTCTGGAAGCGTTGCGTAGCCTAGTCCTGTGTCACCGTGCGTTTCAGGCGCCAGCAACGACGGCTGGACAAGCGGCAGCTCACACCCCATTGTTACAGGGATATAGCTTGCATTCGCCAACTCCAAAACTGATAAAGCGTTTTTTGTTGCCTGTTGAAGCGAACAGTTTCCGTGAACGACACTTAAACCTTCAACAGAAATCTCCGGTGACGCCAGCGCCAGCAAAATGGCACAGGTGTCGTCAATTCCCGGGTCAGTATCAAAGATGATTTTTTTCGGCATGGGTGTAATGGTATTTCGTTAGCCTGAGATCCTGTGGCTCAACACTTCCATTCGTCGCAAGAATAATTCCACAAAACCCTCCCCGCGAACATTCATGGCCACTTTCATGTTGGCGTTTTTTTTAGTGACATTGAGAATATCAGCAAAGGTTTTGCCCATCGAAACGCCGCCGGAAATGTCAACATCCACATAATATTCTTTGAGTGTAAGCAGGTCAGGTTGGATGATGGTCGCAAGCGTCAACGGGTCGTGCAATGCACTGCCAGAATAACCCAACTCGAACGAGTATTTCAAATACACTTCCATCGCATCGCGGATGAACCGTGAAATGGGAGAGGAAATCTGCATCAGGCGATCCACGTGCTTTTGCAGGAGCAGGCACTTGTGGGTGACATCCAATGGGATCAAGGTGATTGGCATCCCTGAGTGGAAGACAATATGCGCGGCATGCGGGTCGACGTATATGTTGAACTCAGCCTGTGGTGTAACGTTGCCGTGCTCCAGAATTGCCCCGCCCATAATGACGAGTTCCTTCACTGCTTTGGCAAATCGGGGTTCCTTACGGATCGCCATGGCAATATTCGTCAGTGGACCAATGGCGAAAATGCTAATTTCTCCCGGTTCTGCAAGCGCACGTTCGATCAAATAATCCACAGCGTGTTGTGGGACAGGTTTTGTTTTTGGTTCCGGTAATTTTGAGTTTCCAATTCCACTTTCACCATGGACATAGGCTGAAGCCCGCAAGGGTTGAACCAACGGTAAGGCGCTTCCGCTTGCCACAGGGATATGACTTGCCTGGCCCAATTCGAGCACGGAGAGGGCGTTTTGTGTGGCTTTTTCGAGCGTGACATTCCCTTGCGTGGTTGTCAGCGCTTCAAGCTGAATTTCCGGCGAGGCGAGAGCCAGAAGGAAGGTGAGGGCGTCGTCTACGCCGGGGTCAGTATCGATGATGATTCGTTTGGAGGACATAGGTTAATTGTGTCATTGCAAGGGCGTTGGCAATCTTTTGTGATTGGGAACGCTGTGTTGTTGCTACGCTTCTCCTTGCGATGATATGAAATTCTCCAGTTCTTTTTTTGTTGGTAGTGACGGCTGGGCACCGAATTTTGTCGTTGCCAGTGCACCGCAGGCACATCCGTAACGAACAGCAATTTCAAGCGATTTGTTTTGTAAGAGTGAATACGCAAATCCGCCGATGAAGGCATCACCTGCGGCAGTGGTATCTACAACATCCACTTTGTACGTGCCCACATGTGTCACTTGCGTACCTGTCACAATCATTACGCCCTTGCTGCCCAGAGTGACAATGACATTTTTTACACCACGTTCTAGCAGAGACTTTGCTGCACGTTCTGCAGACGGGGTATCATTCACGTCCATACCGGCGAGCAGGCTGAGTTCTGTCTCATTGGGGATGAGATAATCAACAAGTGAGATCATTTCTTCGGGGAGTGATTTGGCAGGTGCCGGGTTCAGGATGATGTGCAGTCCGTTTTCGTGAGCGCGGCGAGTGGCAGATAGAACGGTCGGGATGGGAATCTCCAGTTGGAGTAGGAGCAGCTTGTGATCGGCGAAAGATGCGGAATCGACATCCACCGATGAGACCTTGCCATTGGCCCCAGCCGAAAGAACGATGCTGTTCTGTCCATTTGAATCGACAACGATAATGGCAGTGCCGGTAGATGCGTCATCACGCTGCACGGAGCGAACATCCACTTGATTTTGTTTTAGGTTGTCGAGGAGGAAATCGCCGAAGGTATCCTTGCCTACGCGTCCCAACATGGACACGTTTGCCCCATGCCTTGCCGCGGCGACGGCCTGATTGGCTCCCTTGCCGCCGGGAATGACCTGCAGGTCTTCACCGCTGATGGTCTCGCCGGGTTGAGGAAAACGCGGCGTACGGACAACGAGATCGGCATTGAGTGAGCCGACGACGAGGATTTCAGGCATGTTCAGATTTTACACCAAACAGGAAATCAGACTGTCATATAATAAAACGGTTTGAAGAAAGGTTGAGTTCACTGATGAAAAAGATATGGCCGTTTAGTTTCTATTTTTTGTACTATGCCGCTCTATCGTCGTTCTTTCCGTTCATTGTGTTGTTCTATCAGGAATTGAGATTTAGCGGCACACAGATTGGGTTGTTGACCGGTATTCCACCTTTGATCACTTTGTTCGCAGCGCCGTTTTGGACGAGTATTGCAGACGCCGCTCATCGTCATCGTTTGATCATGAGTCTGGGAATCGTGGTTGCGGTGGTGTCAGCATTGATATTGCAATCGATGACCACATTCATTTTGATTTTTATTGTCATTATCATCTATAACGTTTTCTTCTCACCTGTTGCTTCACTGGCCGATAGTGCCACGATGGCGATGTTGGGGGACGATCGAGGGACCTACGGACGCATCCGTTTGGGTGGTACGATCGGTTGGGGCGTATTTGCCCCGATCGCGGGTGTGCTGGTGGACAACTACGGATTAAAGGTTGCCTTCTGGACGTTCTCAGCGATCATGTTCGTCAACCTGTTGGTTTCACAAAAGGTTGTGCATGATTCGGCCGAACATGCCCAGTCAAAAAATCAGGGCATTCGCTACTTTCTCACCAGCCGTCTTTGGATCCTGTTCCTGCTTTCGGCGTTGATCGGCGGGTTGGGCGCTTTGAGCGTGTCGTCTTATTTGTTCCCATATATGGCAGAGATGGGTGCGAGCGAATCGATGATGGGCGTTGCGTCGATGATCGCTACTGTGACGGAACTTCCGATATTCTTCTTTGGCAACCGTCTGGTGAAACGCTTCGGTTCACAGGGATTGTTCACTCTGGCGCTGGTGATGATGGGGATCCGTTCGTTTTTCTTTGCCTGGGTGAGTTCGCCCATAGCCGTACTGATTGTTCAGGGGATTGGTGGGACGATCTTTCCTGCAATGTGGCTGGCAGGAGTAGCCTATGCAGATGAACACGCGCCTGCGGGGTTGAAATCCACGGCACAGGGATTGTTCGGTGCAATGTCGTTTGGCGTTGGCTCGGCAGTCGGTGGTTTTATCGGCGGGTTGTTGCTCGAGAGTATCGGTGGGCGTGGGATGTTCCTGGTATTTGGGTTTGTTATTTTCTGCGGAATAGCTGCCATCGAAATTGTGAAACGTGTCCTGCCAGCAGAGGAAGTTGTCCAACCTGTTTCATAAGGAAAACACACACAAGTTCTTCACATTTTTTAATGAATTTGCTATTGCAAAAAATCTCAACGTGTATATAATAGGAATTGAGAAGTGCTCGGGTGCCCCCCTCACCCAGGCACTTTTCATTTAATTCTGACAATTCGAAAACATCTTTCTGCCGAGACGACAGTTTGATAAAGAAAAAGAGTCACTTCCAGAGTGACTCTTTTTGTGCCCCCATGGGGATTCGAACCCCAGTTTGGGCCTTGAGAGGGCCCCGTCCTGGGCCCCTAGACGATGGGGGCGGATGGCGGACAGTATTCTATCATCCCGGTTTTGAATCGTCAACAAAAACGTGAATTTCCTTCGGACCGTGGACTCCGATGGTCAGTGTCATTTCAATATCAGCCGTACGGGATGGACCTGTGATAAAGACCGCAGCGTGGGTATCGCTGACGAGATACATCGCATCTGGCAGAGAGGGGAGGATGTCTGCCTTGTTTAACACAGCGATATGGATTTCTGGAAGCAGGGACGCATGCAAGGGGCTTCCCTCTCCATCCGCCTCCAGCACGGACCCGGTATCGGCCAGCCCGCAAATAGCTTTTGTCACTCCGACAAGGATGGACGGGTCAGGTGTGTGCGTAAATTCGATGCCTGCTGTTTGTAAGAGGGATTCATCGAGCGCGTTTGGCTCAAGGTGAATCTTGTTAACATTGCGCGATTTCAGAAAATCTATGATCTCTTGGGTGATATTGCTGGATTGATAAACATGTCCACCCAATGCAGTTAATTCTTTCGTGAATCTTTGAATCTTATCCATCATGTTTTGAGACGAGGATATTGGTGCAACATCGTTCTGCGTTCTTAACTCAATATTCTCTGCATGCCTTGTAACTCTGGGACTGAAGCCTTGACGAAATGTTTTTCCCGCAAATCGTGGAAGATCTTTGCTGTAGCCCCAACCGGTCCTCGCGGGGAGATGCATCCATGGCGAAAAGGGAGCGAAGAGAAAACTTCCCAGCGCCGCGAATTTTTGTGAAACGGTAAACGACTTTGGGCTGCGTGCGATACGGCTGTATATCTTCAAGAAGGCAGTCGCAGACGCGGAGAGTCCCGCACCTTCTTTTCCTCTTTCTTCTTTCTCACCGATTTTTCCGGCCCTCACTCGCGTCAACATCTTCGGCAGATCAATATCCACCGGACAGGCATCTTTGCAGGCACCGCATAAAGACGATGCCTGGGCAAGTTGCATATAGTTTTCGCCAAGTAATCCCGGCGAAATGACCGAACCGATCGGACCTGGATACGGCGCGATCGAGCCATCGTTTCCTATATAAGCATGACCACTTAGTTCACGAAAGACCGGACAGGCATTCAGGCATGCACCACATCGAATGCAGTATAGCGATTCTTTGAGCGGGGAATTACGCAAACGCGTTCGCCCATTATCCAGAATGATAAGATGGCGTGTTTGCGTGGCGAGCGGCTTGTGAAGCAGTTGTGTGTAAACTGTCAGCTTTTGCCCTGTGGCGGAGCGGGGCAAAAGCGATAACAGTAGTGACAGATCGTCAAGGTTGGGAACGATCCGTTCCATGCCCATCAACGCAATATGGATGGGCGGCATTGTGGTGACCATGCGCCCATTGCCCTCGTTGGTGATGATGCAAACCGTGCCTGTTTCTGCCACGCCAAAATTGACTCCGCTGAGTCCGATATCTGCGGTGAGAAATACTTCGCGCAATACTTTGCGTGCTGTTGCCGTCAGTGTAGGAATATCGACGGTGTAGGGAATCCCCAGTTTCTCATGGAACAGTTCTGCCACCTGTTCCTTGCGCAGATGTGCGGCCGGGGTAATGATGTGACTAGGACGTTCGTGGCGCAGTTGAACGATATATTCGCCAAGATCGGTTTCAACGACTCGTATCCCCTCGGCTTCAAGGGCATGGTTGAGCCCGATCTCCTCGCTTACCATGCTCTTGGATTTGGCGATCAACGGCGATGGGTGACCAGTTTTGTTGGCGATATCCAGAATAATTTGGGTTGCTTCTGATGCATCCCTGGCACCATGGACGATTACCCCGTTTTCTTCGTTCTTCTGAATAAACTGTGCAACATAGTCATCGAGATGATCGATCGCATCTGCGCGGATCGCATGAGCATGTTGACGTCGCTCACGCCAATCGGGGATGGATTCAAACGCCAGTGCACGCCCTCGCAGACGGCGCTCGGTGTTGTTATCCAGCGCGATCTGAAGAGTTTCATTATTAATGGAAGCGCGAATGCGTTCCCGAAATTGTGCATTGCTCATGGTTGGTTATGATGATTTTGTGCCAATATATAGCCCGCGGCCAAATATCCCTTCTGGGTCATGCACAACACTCAACCCTGATTTGGTAAACGCATTCATGTACTCTTCGTGAGTGAATAGCCCAAGTTCATGCTGTTCGTTGATGTGTTGGATTCCTTTGGATGTACCGATCAGGTATTGAAAATGGATGAGAGAAAGCTTGCCTCTTTTCCCGCTGTGACTCATACGGACGATTTTGACATCCGGTCTGTCCACATGAACAGTGGAAACATATCCAGTGTGCCACTGTTCTGGTGTGAACCAGGGTTCCACAAGCAAGACTCCACCGGGAAGGATGTGACGGCTCATGTTATTGATCGCTGTTTGCAGGTCGGCTTTCGTCTTCATATAGCCGATCGCACTGAAGAGACATGTGACAACGTCAAACTTACGTCTCAGGTCAAAACTGCGCATGTCACCTTGCGTAAAACGTATGCCAGGATGTTTTCTGCGTGCCACCTGAAGCATGCCGGTGTTGATGTCTGTCCCTTCTACTTTGTAGTGTTCACCCAACAGACTGACATGCCAGCCTGTACCGCAGGCTACATCGAGCAGGGAATCTCCGGGAGACTGTTTATGTTCCTGGATAAATTCGTGTATCTTTTCAGCCTCGGCAGCATAATCTTTGCCTGTAACGCCATAAATATCGTCGTAGTATTTTTCAGATCCAGAAAGCATACCGACCTCACCGTTTATCTGTGATTGAGTACTTCTGCAATATGTAGTACACGTTGACTCTTCTTCTGTCTGTGCAACCCACCCGCGATGTGCATAATACATCCTGCGTCTGTGATGACCAGGGTGGGAGATTGGGTACTTTCGAGATTGCCGATCTTGCGCTTTAGCCATTCCGCAGAAAGTTCGGGATGTTCCATTGAGAAGATGCCCCCAAAACCGCAACATTCGTCTGCGTGAGGCAGGTCGACGATCTGGGCTCCGCGAATATTTGCCAGCAATGCCCGCGGCTGACGGTCGATGTTCATGCCGCGCAACGTATGACAGGAAGAATGATAAGTCAACATCCCGTCCCAGCGCGCGCCTACATCAGTGACGCCTAGTCTATCTACAAGATATTCGGTGAACTCATAGACACGCCTGCTGAGCGCCTGTGCACGCGGCAGCCAGTTTGCATCCTCTTGAAATAATTCTGTGTAACCGTGGCGAAACATGTGTACGCATGAGCCGGACGGCGTAACAATATCTCCGCTCGTCTTTTCGAACACGCGGATCGTATGTTCTGCGATGGCACGCGCTTCGGCACGCAGACCTGCATTGAAGTTGGGCTGTCCGCAGCAGGTCTGGTCGGGCGCGAAATCCACGTTTACGCCAAGGCGTTGGAAAATATCCACGACCGCCTCCCCCGTTTGCGGGTAGAATGAATCGATCAGACAGGTGATAAACAGTTGTACACTTGTCATGAGTCAATTGTATCTCTTAATCAACAACAGGTTTCCAGAGTTCATCTAAAGTTTGGTATCATTGCTCCCCATGAACAATTTTCGCTCACAATTACCCGATGGTTTTGATCTTCCCAAGCGCCTTTCCCGCTTGAGTGAATTGGCATACAACTTATGGTGGACGTGGCATCCTCAGGCGGGACGTGCGTTCAGCCGTGTTGATTCCGACCTCTGGGAACGGCTTGGTCACAATCCGATCCTGTTCCTGCGCGAAGTAGGTCGCCCTCGTTTGGGCTTGGCAGCAAAGAACAAGGAATACCTTTCGTTGTACGACGAAGTGTTCGCTGATTTTGATGCATACATGAATGCGACCGAAACATGGACGAGTCGGAATCATCCCGAACTCAACGGCCGTCCCATCGCTTATTTTTCGATGGAGTTTGGTCTGCACGAGACACTTCCCATTTATTCGGGTGGTCTTGGCGTGCTGGCTGGCGATCATCTGAAGGAGGCTAGCGATCTTGGTTTGCCTTTGGTTGGCGTGGGTTTCATGTACGCGCAGGGATATTTCTCCCAGCGTATCAGTGAAGATGGCTGGCAGGAAGCGATCAATAACACGCTCGATTTCAATAACCTGCCTGCCATTCAAGTCTTTGATGAAGAGGGAAACCGCGTCTGCGTGGATGTGGAATTCCCCGACCGCACCGTCTCGCTGGGACTGTGGGAAATTCGTGTCGGCCGCATTCCACTGTACCTGCTCGATTCCAATCTGGACCCGAACACGGATTCCGATAAATTATTGACAGCTCGTCTCTACTGGTCAGACCTGGACCGCCGCGTGATGCAGGAACTTTTGCTCGGCGTGGGCGGTGTGCGCATGCTGCGGGCGCTGGGGTATAACCCCTCGGTCTGGCATATGAACGAAGGCCATGCCGCTTTCCTGACGCTGGAACGTGCCCGCGAATTTGTCGCCGGTGGAGATACATTCGAAAAAGCCATCGCAAAGACGCGTGGACAGAATGTTTTCACAACACATACACCTGTTGCAGCCGGAAATGATGAATTCCCGTTATGGTTGATCGAAAAATATCTGGCTGCATTATGGCCTCAGCTTAACCTGACGGTCGATCAGTTCTTTGATATTGCCCGTCACAAAATGCCACAGGGCGAGACCTTCAGCATGGGTGTGCTTGCATTGCGCCACGCAGACGGCCGCAATGCAGTCTCTGAACTTCATGGGCATGTTTCCCGCAAGATGTGGAACTTCCTCTGGCCCGACAAGAGCGAAGACGATGTACCGATCACATATGTGACTAACGGTGTGCATGTCTCCAATTGGATGGCACGACGCCTGTTCAATCTGTTCAAGGAATATATTGCCGACGATTGGTATGACAGACTCGATGACATTGCGATTTGGAAGAAGGTGGATGACATCCCAGATGCTGAGCTATGGGCGGTTCGCCACCACCTGAAGCGCAAGCTTGCCATGTACATGGACGAACGCGTCCGCGAGCGCTGGCGTGCAGGCGGATTCCACCCTGTGCAGGTCGTTTCTTCGGGCGTGATGATCAATCCCTATGCATTGACGATCGGTTTTGCCCGCCGCTTTGCAACATATAAACGTGCAGGGCTTGTGTTGACCGATATCGAACGCCTGTTGAATATCATCAACCGTCCGAATATGCCGGTCCAGATCTTGTTTGCAGGCAAGGCGCATCCTGCCGATGAGCCGGGCAAGCAGTTGATCCAGCAGGTTTATCGCCAGGTCAAGCGCGCCGAAATGGCCGGGCGCATTGTCTTCCTCGAAGATTACGATATGAACCTGGCGCGATATCTTGTCCAGGGCGTGGATGTGTGGATGAATACGCCGCGCCGTCCGTTGGAAGCGAGTGGGACCTCTGGCATGAAGGCTGCCCTCAACGGCGCGTTGAACTTCTCGGTACTGGATGGTTGGTGGCGCGAATCCTATAACGGAAAGAATGGTTGGTCGATCGGTCAGGACAGTGATCTTGGGAATCCCGCCGTGCAGGATGAGGAAGATGTCGAAAGCTTGTATGAAACGCTGGAGAACTCGATCATCCCAACCTACTACAACCGTGACCAGAATGACATGTCTCGTGAATGGGTGGCACTCATCAAGGAATCCTTGAAGACCAACATCCCGCAATTTTCCACGCGCAGAATGGTCAAGGAGTATGTAGAACGGCTGTATGTGAAGGCATTGAAATAATAAGTAGGGGCAGAAGGACTTCTGCCTCTACGGAATTTATATTATGTTCCCTGAAATCACAGTCACCGAATTATCCGATAAATTAAAATCACAGGATTCGTTCATCCTTCTGGATGTGCGCGAACCCGAAGAGTTGAACTATGCCAGGATCACAGATAGTCGCCTGCAGTCCACGCCGATGAGCCGGTTGGCACATGAAGGCACAAAGGCAATGTCAGACGCTGCCCAGGCACAGGATGCGACCATCTACGTGATGTGCCATCACGGCAGCCGCAGCGCGCAGGTAACCGTGTGGCTGGCGCAGCAAGGCTGGAAGAATGTCATTAATGTGCGCGGTGGGATCGATGAATACGCCCGCAAGGTGGACCAATCGGTGGGATTCTATTAATAGTTGCATGTTACGAGTCTCCAGGTTATAAAGTTTCTATACGTTCTCTAAAAATAAAGAAGGTTGAGACCATCGTCTCAACCTTCTAGCTTTAAATCCGCCAACGTTAAAGCTTACTTGTCGAACACAAACTGTCCGTTCTTATAGAACAATTCACCATCTACAAGAATTTCCGAATCGGTGCGCAGGTCGCAGATCATATCCCAATGGATCGCAGATTTGTTATGCGAGCCTGTCTCGGGGTATCCTGCGCCAAGTGCCATGTGGAATGTGCCGCCGATTTTTTCGTCGAATAGTATGTTTCCAGTGAACTTGTCAATATCGGAGTTTGTGCCGATGGCATATTCGCCGAGGAAACGGGACCCCGCGTCGCTTTCGAGCATCTTGATCAGGTAGGCCTGATTCTTTTCAGCTTTGGCCTGTTCGACGCGCCCGCGGTTGAATGTCAACTCCGCGCCTTCGACTGCCACTCCGCCGTAGATTGCCGGATATGTAAACTTCACCCAGCCATTGACCGAGTCTTCGACGGGTCCGGTATAGATCTCGCCATCGGGCATGTTGTATATGCCTGTGGAATTCATAAATTTGCGTCCCTTGATCGAGAGCGTCAGATCCACGTTCGGCCCGCGCATCACAACCTGGCTTTTGCCTGCAAGCCAGTCGATCGCTTGTTGCTGTCCGGTGGCCGTACTGTTCCAATATGCAATGGGATCTTCTTCCTCTGCATGTACGGCCTTGAATACAAAGTCTTCGTAGTCTTTCAAGCTCATCCCGGCATCTTGGGCATAACCATCGGTGGGGTAGAGGGTGGTCACCCATTTGAAGACGCCCTCGGCGCCGCGTCGCATTTGCGCTTCGGTAATGCTGCTCAACGCTTTGCTGCGTCGCTGTGCTTTGGCAGGGTCGATGTTCGTGGTGCCGCGCGTATTCGTCGCCGAATGGACGCGGATGCGGCTCTCGAACTGGTCATATGCATATTTGTAGAACGTGGGGACAAAATCGAGCTGCGTGTCTTTGGCATAGGTCAGGTACATTTCATCCTGGCTGAACGGCATCATACCGGGCAACGCGATCATGGGATGCGGGATGCCGCCTTTCTCCAGGATTTGAATGTATAGCTCACGGATAAGCGGCTCGGCAGCCGTGGTCGCTTCGATCAAGACCCGGTCACCGGGCACGATACGGGCGGAATGTTCCACCAAGACTTTAGCGAATTTTGCAACGCGGGGATCAGCCACAAGAAGCTCCTTTGTTTGCCACAGAATACCTCACCCTTTTTCGCAATCCATGGTGGTTTCCGTGGCGAATTGCACAAATTATATCATCCGGTCTTCTTGGGGTATACTCGATTGGCATCTTGGGATTAAATTACAATGCTTGTATTGAGCCTGTCGAAATGAAACAACTCCTTCAAAACACCCGAAATGGGAAATCTACAGTCGAAGATGTGCCCGTGCCCACTCCACGTGAGGGGCAGGCACTTGTCAAAACGGAAGCCAGCCTCGTTTCCGCGGGAACTGAGCGTATGGTTGTCGAATTTGCCGAAAAGAGTCTGGTCGGCAAAGCGCGCTCGCGTCCAGACCTTGTCAAGCAGGTCATTGATAAAGGCAAACGTGAGGGCTGGGTCAACACTGTCCAGGCGGCGTTCAATCGCCTCGACCAGCCGATGGCGCTCGGCTACTCCTCGTCTGGTACGATCGTTGCCCTTGGGAAGAACATGTCAGGCTTTAAAGTGAATCAGCGTGTCGCATGTGCCGGCGGGGGCTATGCTACGCACGCCGAATACAACGTGGTACCGCGTAATCTGTTGACGTCTCTGCCTACAAATGTGGATTTCGAATCCGCTGCCTTCACGACCCTTGGCGCGATCGCCCTGCATGGATTCCGGCTCGCCGAACCGCAAATCGGGGAGAATGTTGCCATTATCGGCATGGGCTTGCTGGGACTCCTCGCTGCGCAGATCGCAACCGCCGCAGGATGCAACATCCTAGGCATCGATGTGGATCCAGCCCGCATCACACTCGCCTCTTCATTGGGGCTGAAAACGGTCCTACGCGCCGACGCGGTAGATTCCTCTGTCGTGTTCACCGCCAATCGCGGCTTCGACGTGATCCTCATTTGTGCCGATACAAAGTCAAATGACCCGGTCGAGCTGGCTGGCGTTATCGCTCGTGATCGCGCCCGCATCGTCGCCACCGGTGCAATTGGTCTCACGTTTCCGCGCAAGGTTTATTACGAGAAAGAACTTTCCTTTATTAACTCACGCTCTTATGGTCCGGGCCGTTATGACCTGAGTTACGAGGAACACGGAAACGATTATCCTATCGGTTTTGTTCGCTGGACGGAAGGGCGCAATTTCGAATCCGTCGTAGAGATGATGGGAAAGGGGCAATTGCAGGTCAAGCCTCTCATCACACACCGCTTTGACATCAATAAAGCGACAAAGGCATATGATGTTATTACAGGCAAGGCGAAAGAAAAATTTTTGGGTGTATTGCTTACCTACCCTCATTCAGTTGAATCGGTGGAAAGCTCAAAGGTTGTAAGGTTTAACGTTCCAGCATTCAAACCTGCAACCTGCAAACTTGGCGTCCTCGGCGCGGGTTCGTTCGCGAATTCTGTATTGCTCCCGTCCATCCAAAAAGCGGGTGATATCCAATTGGTGGGTATTGCCTCCTCAGGCGGACTCCATGCCCAGCACGCAGGCAAGAAGTTCAGCTTCCAATATGCCACGTCGAACGATGATGAGATTCTCAATGACCCGAACATCAATACGGTCGCCATTCTCACTCGTCACGACAGCCATGCCGACCTGGTTGTAAAAGCACTGAAGGCAGGAAAACATGTCTTTGTGGAAAAACCGTTGGCGATCAATAGCGTTCAGCTTTCAGCAATTAACAAACAGCTTAAAGTTAATAATGACTCGTTATTGACAGTGGGCTTTAATCGACGTTTTTCACCACTTGCTCGATCTCTTTCCTCTTTCTTCTCCCGTCGAACCGAGCCCATGCATGTTCGCTATCGCGTCAATGCCGGACTTCTCCCTCTCAACCACTGGACCCAGGACCCGAACATCGGCGGTGGACGCATCATTGGTGAAGGCTGTCACTTCGTGGATTTCATTACATTCCTCGTTGGTACGGCTCCTGTCTCTGTGATCGCTCATGCCATGCCTGATGGTGGCAAATACCGCGAAGACAACGTCTCAATGACCTTCACCTTTCCTGATGGCTCCATCGGCGTGGTGGATTATCTCGCCAACGGCGACAAATCCTTCCCCAAGGAACGTGTAGAAGTCTTCTGTGGCGGGCAGATCGCGGTGTTGGATGACTTTGTCTCTCTGACAACGGTTAAGGATGGAAAGAAGAAAGAAGTGCGCGGTGCGCAGAACAAAGGCTGGGTGGACGAATGGAAGTTCTTCACTAAGGCCATCCGCGAAGGCGGCGAACCGCCGATTCCCTATGATCAACTGATCGGTGTGACCAGGTCCACGTTTGCGGCGGTGGAGTCGATACGAAAGCAGGAAATGATCCAGCTTTTATGATGGATTACATCCTCCAACTCCGCCAATTCATCGGACATCGTCCAGTTCTCATGGTCGGGGCAGGGATTTTTATTCTCGATGAACGAGATCGCCTGTTGATGATGAAGCGCCGCGACAATGAGTGTTGGGGCTTTCCCGGTGGTGCAACTGAGCCCGGCGAAGTGGTCGAAGACGCCGCGAGACGTGAGACTCTCGAAGAGTCCAATCTCATCATCGGAGAGATGTCTCTGTTTGGTGTGTTTTCTGGTCCTGATCTGTACTACAAATATCCCAATGGGGATGAAGTGTACAATGTGACCATTATGTACTTATCGCGGGACTGGCAAGGTGAAATACAGATCAGTGACGAGCATACCGAATGGTGCTGGTTTGCCGTGAGCGAAATTCCTGAGAACATCAGTCCGCCAATCAAGCCAATTATTGAGCAATTCAAGCTTTCTTTTTCATAGTAGTTTATTTCAAGGATACTTAATTCATGCCCATCAAACCCTGGAAAGTGCTGGAGACCAATTATTTCCGTCCGCGGTTTCGGATCGACAAGGTTGAGCTGGCAAATGGAAACTTATTGGATGCCACGATCTTTGAATTCCGTTCCTGGGCAAATATCGTCGCGCTGACGAAGAATGACAACGTGGTGATGATCAAACAATATCGTCACGGGGTTCGCGATGTGCTATTGGAATTTCCCGGCGGGGTGGTGGAGGATGGGGAATCTCCGTTGGACGGGGCGAAGCGCGAACTTTTGGAGGAGACCGGCTATTCCGCTCCTACATTCATCGAAGTGGGAAAGATCTATCCCAACCCTGCCTTGCAGACGAATACCCTTTACTGTTATTTGGCTCTGGACGCCGAAAAAACAAGCGGACAGAACCTGGATGCGGGTGAGGATATCGAAGTCCATTTGATGCCATTGGACGAATTGATCGAGATCGCGAAGAACGGGAAATTGCCTCATGCGCTCATGACCGCGGTGTTGTTCTCTGTGCTTGCACACCTGGGGCGCATCCACTGATTTTTTTGAAGTGAGAGGAACGTTATGAGAATTCGTGCAGGGATTGTCCTGATCCAGGATAACAAGGTTGCGCTCATCGAACGTCACCGCGCGGGGATGGATTATTTCGTCTTTCCCGGTGGCGGCATGGACGAAGGCGAAACGCCAGAATTAGCCGCGGTCCGTGAGGCGATGGAGGAATTGGGTATTGAAGTCGCCATCCAGAAAAAGATCGCCGAGATCCAATTTGGGCAGAAAAGTAGACAGATATATTTCCTGGTTGAACAAACCGGCGGTGAATTTGGAACGGGGACCGGTGAGGAGTACACCGATTCGGATCCGGATAACCCGGAAGAGGGGATCTACATCCCGATCTGGATGCCTATCGAAGAACTCCCTCTTTATAAAAATATTTATCCCGCCAGGGTCTCCGATCTGGTTGTGCGATCTCGAAAGGAAGGCTGGACCGAGAGTACATCTGTTATTGTTGAGGAAGTAAAGTAAAGCCTGGGAAGCAGCACAAGGTTGCAAGAAAGAACAGACCGTGACCAGATTTCATTCACGGTCTTTATTTTTAATGATCAATTGTCCATCGCGTATGGTCAAACTGCGGAACTTTTATTTCACCCCATCGTCATTCGATTAACGCCGAATCAAAAATCTGTTTGTCATCACGGAGGATGAAATGAAATCACGTTCCGGTCTGTTCATGTTGCTTGTGATCGCTGCCATGCTTGTCCTTGCTGCCTGTGGAGGAGGGGCGGCTGCCACCGAAGCGCCTGTCATCTACGAAGCTCCTGCAGCAACGGAAGCGCCGGCCGTTGCATCTGACGCGTTTTCACAAGCGGGTGTGTCTGTTGAAAAGGGAATTGAACCCGAGCAGCAATCCGCTACGGGAGATGCCTTGCCCATGGCGACGGCCGCTGCGTATGAAATATCCAATCCATCTGGCGATCTGACGGTGATCGAACGGTCCAACCGCATGATCGTCAAGAACGCGGATGTACGTTTGATGGTGAAGGATACCGATGTTGCCATTGACCGTGCCACGCAGATCATTGGCGATGCTGGCGGTTATATCGTCAGTTCGCGGGTTTGGTATCAGGATTACTATGGCAACAATCTCAAGTATGCGTCTGTGACCATCGGTGTTCCGGTGGAGGAGTTTGAAAATGTCCTCAGTCGTCTGCGCAAACTGGCGGTCAAGATCGTGGATGAGACTGCCTCTGGCAGTGATGTTACCGATCAATATGTGGATCTGCAATCACAGCTGACCAATCTCGAAGCGACGCGTGCCCGCATTCAGGAATTTCTCAAGGATGCCAAGACGGTGGACGAAGCGCTGCGCATCAATCAGGAACTGGCCAATATCGAAGGACAGATCGAACAGATCAAGGGGCAGATGAACTACCTCAATGACCGTTCCGCCTTTTCGACGATCACGGTCAATTTTGAGCCCGAATTCCCCGTACTGACCCCAACGCCTACATCCACGCCATACCCTACCGCCACGCCCATCCCATGGAATCCCGGCCAAACCTTTGGCGAAGCGAAGAGCACAGTCACTGTGTTGTATCAAGGAATTGCGAATTTCATGATCTGGCTGGTTGTGGTCATCCTGCCTATTGTTCTGCCGCCGGCATTGATCTTGTGGGTTGTGTGGAAGTGGTTGAATCGTAAGACGGCTAAGGTTGTGAGTGAAAAGTAAAGAGTAAAAAAGAAACAGGGACAGTCGATGACCGACTGTCCCTGTTTGATTCATAAAATCGAGATCGTCATTCTCCTCGTTCCAATGCCCAAAGCCTCCAAAGCAGGCTTCTGGTCACCGCGCGCAAATTGTTCTTGAACTCATCGCTATCGAACATTGATTTTCCTCCTACACGGTCGGGTGCAAATTTGGGTTTCTTGACCCAATGGAGAAATGGCGCCGTTGTGGTTTGGAAGGAAAGCTGGGTGTTGGTGTAGTCATATGCCTGTTTGGCAAGCTGCTGCTGCAAGGATCGGTCGCCAGCCATAGTGAGAATGTGTTTTGTGAATGTGGCGGCATCCCCTATCTGGAATGTAAGTCCTAGCCCCTGCTCTTTAACAATATGGCTGAGTTCACAACCCAATGTGGTGATCACAGGCAGTCCATGATGCATCATTTCGACCAGTCGTGTACGAGTTCCCAGCAACGTCTCGTAGTGGAACGCATCCAGGTTGACTCCTACATTTGCCTGCTGATATAGCCCGGGGACAACATTGCTTGGCTGCCAGCCCAGCATGTGGAAACGTTCGCGATGAGGGGAGCTATTCACCTTTTCCAGGAAACGTTCATAGGAGGTATTGTTCGTCATTTTGACACCGGCGCCAGCCGATACATAGTGGATTTGCAGATTTTTTTCCATGGCATCATTCAAGGCTGAGAACAACGTATCGACATCAGTCCAGACGTTGTATCCACCGCACCAGAGAACGACAAAGGCATCTTCGGGAACAAGCTCACCGCGTACTTTTAATTTGATATCTGTTTCGGCATGTTTGGGTGGGGCACCCGGCAAAATCGCATGGACAAAATCGTATCCCATTGTGTGCCGGTTCAGTCGTGATGCCATGCTGAGTTGCCCGACCAGTTCAAATTTCTGCGGCGTGCTGCAGGTTGAATACACGTCTGCGTTGCGCAAGACAAGGGTCAGATATTCGAACAGGATCTTCATTCCGCGATTGCTGTTGCGAGTGTGAGACGAAACCTGTCCCTCTGAGACCCTGTCACCATATAGATCGACCCATAAAGGTTGTTTTCGCTCCAACCGCGTCGCGCGCAGTCCACTATTGAGCATGATGCCCAATGTGGCGTCGGGTTGAAACTCATCGCAAATTGCATTTACTCGTTTAAGCCAGTTGAACTCCATTAGATTCAAGCGATGATACTTAAGTGACGTGCCAAGGTTATGAGATACGTTCAATTGATCCGTGCGCTGACTGGCAACCAGGCATACATTGTGTCCATTGGCAAGCAAAGGTTCCACGAACTGCCATGTACGATAGCTGCGGGCTTCCACAGCTCCTTCTGCCAGACCAGGTAATTCATACCCTAGGACAAGAATACGGCTCATATTGTTTTCCACTCCTCGCATCATTTTATAGTGTTTT
>CAZKSG010000062.1:0-3141 GCA_964555335.1 uncultured Anaerolinea sp. | reverse complement strand
GCGAGGGCAACCAATGGAAGGAGTGACCAATCGTGTATGTACCAGGCCGCAGGTAGAGCGATGACAGACGCACCTGCCAGCGACGCGAGCGTTCCAAATAACGAGATCCCGCCCGAGGTTCCTTTTTCGACGCGTTTTCTTAAGTCGGTGATCATGCGTGGAGCTGTGGGATTCAGGACTCCCAACTCAGTCGCCCACGTATCTGCATTGACTGCCGCCAACGCCGCGGCGAATCCTGCCCAGCCGACAATGGATTCCGGATAAAGCGCGTGGACCAATACAAAAAGAGTTGCCACTCCGCCGTTGCCAAAGACCTGGCCTGCGTCGCGTTCGTGTCCCTTTGAGAATTTTTCGTTCAACCCTTGCTTGCGCTTTTTGAAGGCACGACTCAGTCCGGAGGAAGTGATGAAGAAGATCATCAACAGCACTGCCCATGGAAAACCGCCAAACCCAAAGACCACGGTACCCACAATGGTTGCGGCAAATGCCCCACTCTTGTTCAAGCTGCGCGCGTGATAAGCCAGATAGGCGATAAGGACTGCAAGGATAAAGCCGATGATGATCTGCATTTAGACCGGTGTTGTGACAAGGAATAGAACTGCCATGAGAAAAAGAAATGCACAGAGTGTGCTCGATATCCAGACAATGAAAGCCAATGGACGCTGTTTGTCCCAGCGATAGAAATATAGCCCTGCAGCCACGCCAACAATGAACAGTAATGAACTGGCCAATGGCAGCAGGATCAATTGCGTAGATGCTGCGGTTCCACTTGGTGCTCCGAAGGCATCGAACCCAAACGGGATTTGTGTAAGTGATGGGATGAGAATCCCGACCCAGATGATGAGACCGATGTTAAGCAGGATACCGCCCATCCACAGGAAACGCGCAACCGGACTTTCCCATGCCTGTGTGATGAGGAACGATGGATACACCGATTTTGCCTCGGTCGGTGTCAGGCTTCCCATTTCTGTAGCCCGCGCGAACGTTTGAACAAGTCCCGCCGCGTTCTGTGGGGAGATGGCAAAGATACGCTTCGATGTGGCGATCAGAATCAGATTTTTAGTGCTCGATGCAATGAATTCAACCCGCCCAAGATCAGGGTGACGGCGAATGCCCAGCACCGCGCCCGGCAGCCGAAAGCGCGGCAGCAAGAGTGGACGCGTGAGATCCGTGGCAGGGCGCACCCATTCAATGTCGGTCAGTGGAATGTCTTCGATGCGCAACCCCCAGAGCATGGCCAGACTGTCACGGTCGATGTAGTAATCGGCACGCAGCAAGGCATAGGCACGATACACAAAGAACGGGATGGGCGCAAACGCGATCAGCGCCATCAGAAGATAGGAAACGAAGAGAGGTCCCACCCCTGATCGCGATAAGTTCACAAACCCAAAGACAGAGATCGCCGCAAGTATGGCAATAATGACAAAATGGATAAACAGACCGAGTCGTCTGGCAGGGGGGAAGTGTCCGGTTTTAGGATTGTTCATTCGCTTTTGTCGGGATGAGCGATGACTCGTCCCTGCAGCTTATTCTAGAAAAGACTTTATTGCTTCAACGATCAATTCTGTAGAATGGAGCCGATTGTCTTTTTCTGTGCGCGGCTTTAATTCTACCATTCCCTCTTTCAATGCCTTTTCTCCCACCGTCACCCGAATAGGACAGCCGATCAAATCCGCATCGTTGAATTTGACGCCGGCACGCTCGTCACGGTCGTCGAATAAAACCGGAATGCCTGCCCTTTGTAACATATTGTAAATCTCTTCGGCTTTGGCGTGCGTGTCGAGTTCTTTGCCCGGCACGTGCATGAGATACACATCGAACGGCGCGGCAGGATGGGGGAGGATTAGTCCTTTTGCATCATGATGCGCCTCTGCCAGGGACAACAGAATATTCTCAAAGTTATACTCTTTGCGGGTAGCCAAATCAATGGCTGCAAGGACAGAAAGCGGATTGCCACAGTTGATGCAGGCATCACCTTCTTTGACTTGAATTAAGTCTTCGATCAATTCAGCCGAGTAATCTCGTCCGTAGTTTGTATTTTTGAGATGATAACCCGCCTCGTTCGCACCTGCGACCAGATTTTGTGACTGTGGGACGAGGTCATCCACCACAATTAACGCATCCTTCAGCCCGATCGGTGACGCGTATCCCGCCGCAGCGCCAGATCGTTGGATCTCTTCCAGTGTCGCCAGGCGGATGTCGCCGAGGAGTGCCTTGAGCTTGGCTTCGCTCATCTGCATGTCCCCGCGCACGACGATGAAAATGAATTTGCCATCGGGTACCCGCGTGTACATGAGCGCTTTGGCGGTCTTCTCTTTGGGAACGTTTAGAAAGGCGGCCAATGCTTCAATGGTGGGACATTCAGGCGTCAGAACCTTCTCCAAGGGGAGTTCGTCTTCTTTCGGCAGGGCGGTTTTCACAGAACGGGCCAGTTCAAGCCGTTCAGTATAGTTGCACTTGAAACAGTGGGCTACTTCGATGGAGCCTGATGCAATTGGGAAGAAGGTCTCGTTCTCGTTATTGACTGTTGCTGACGAAAGATGAGAGATGAAAGATAAATCGTTCGACAGACCATTCAGATGCTTGAGTGCATACTCGCCCAATTGTGTCGGGACATTCTCCCTCGTCAAATATCCGGCGCGAACGAGGAGGGAGAATCCCTCTGTCCGTGCGTTGTTGGGAGCTTCACGTTGAGTCAGGATGTTGAGTTCACGATATTTCATGTTATGTAGTTTCCCCTCTCTTTATAGGAGAGGGGAAGGCTGATATTGATTATTCTTCTTTTTTCTTCCGGGTCATTTTCCGGGTTGTCCCCTCGGTCATGGATTCAGGCACCACGATCGGCGTGGCTGCGATGGATTCAGCCTGGGCCGCCTCAGAGGGTGTCGTTTCGGGCGCCGGCTCGAGGTCCAGCTCGACCGTTTCCTCCATGCGGATCTGTCCGCGCAGGAATGCGCCCTCCTCCGTCACAAAGGCGGTCGTGACCACGTCTCCCCATACACGGCCTGAACCGCGGATCTCCAGTTTTTGGGTGGTGATGTTGCCGCGCACGGCACCCGCCACGATGACGGTATTGGCACGCACATTCTGACAGGTGACGCGCCCCGTCTCGCCGATGACGAGCATGCCGCGCAGGGCGAT
>CAZKSG010000061.1:0-23316 GCA_964555335.1 uncultured Anaerolinea sp. | reverse complement strand
ATCCTGATCATAGCGGATCAACTTCATGGACTTGTTGACATCCTCCATAATGCTGCGACCGTAGCGTCGCTCCAACCTGCGCACCACGGTCTGGATGATGGCAAACGACATTTTGCTCAGCGACTCCAACTGCTGATTATGATGGACTCGTTCCTGCAAATCCACTTGTCCAATGGAGTTCAATCCATATTTCTCGAAGATATCAATCAATAATCCGGTCTCCACACCGTAGCCTGAGGAGAACGGCATTTGCTCCAGAGCAGAACGGCGCCCGCCGTATTCACCAGAGAGAGGCTGGATAACGCCGGACAGTTCGGGATAGAAGAGATTCAACAGGGGACGCGCAGTCAGTTCGGTGACACGCCCACCGCCTTTCGCTTCGGTCTTGCCGTTCATGTTGATCGGGCGGCGATAATAGCCCTTCACGAAGACAATGTCTGGGCGTAGAAGGAGCGGACCAAGCAATCCATAGATAAAGCGCGGGTGAATGTTGACGATGTCCGTATCGATCCAGATGACAATGTCGCCGCGTGTTACATAAAGACTCTTCCACAACGCCTCTCCTTTTCCGGTGCGGGCACCGTAGTTCGGCAATATCTGTTGATGGATGTAGACCGGGATGCCCTGTTTCTTTGCGATCTCGCGCGTCTTATCTTTCGAATCAGAATCGATCAACACGATCTCATCCAGTAATGAGACACGTTCCATCAATGTCCGTTTGATGGTTTTGATGACTTTACCCACTGTCTCTTCCTCATTGAGCGCAGGCAATGCCAGACTGATGGTCGCTTTTTGTTTTCGTTTGAGCGCAATAAGTTCCTTCAGATCTTCAAATTCACTGGCATGATAGGTATTCTCCGCGAACCACTTATCCACCAGAACAGAGATGGCAGACTGCCCAACAAACTCACTTTCCATGTTTACAGGGGATTGTCCGAAGACTTTGACAATCAAGAGTCCACTAGAGCGCTCCCGCATGATGGTCTCTGCCACTTCTCCCAATCCAACGGACCTGTCGGTGGAAAACGAAGTCGCTCCAAGGATCGTCAGATCGTATTCCTTTGCCGCTAAAAGAATGGCAGCAGAAGGATTATCCGTTTGAATGTGCTGACGGTTCACTTCCGGCAGATTGTTCAACACTCCCTGCAAACCACGAAAGGCTGCATCTCGTGAGGAGCTGGGTGTCTTCGGGATAATATGAAGGGTGTGAACGCTGGATCGTTCGCGCCGCGAGAGCGAGAGTCCCAGGCGCAATGCGAGTTCCGCATTCGGTCCACCGCGAAGAGGGATAAGTACCTGTCCGAATTCCTTTGGCAATGGGCCGCATAACATCACAATATTGCATGGAGCATTCCGCAACACTTCCGAAATGGAACGACCAAATGTCTCGCAATGGCACGGTCCAAGGATCATCAGATCTGGTTTTTCCTGTTTTACGATCTTCAACAGTTCGTTCCACGGATGATCGGTCACGCGGATCAATTCAAGTGAACTCACTTTCTCCCTGCTTTTGATCTGACGCAACGTTTTCCGCAAATCCTGTGCAGGCAACGCACCAGCACTCAGGTTTGATCCTTCAGGCACGGAGACCATCCCGGCGATCAAAATCGTTTCATTCGAAGCAATACTCTTAGCCACCCGTAGCGAATCCCTGAATTCGCAACCATGAATGGCTGGAACCAGGATCTTTCGAAACATGTTCTTCTCAAACAATCTAGCCATTTTTTCCCTTTCCCAACAAACCATGAATATGGTCCTGATAAATCTTCTGCCAGGAATACCTTGAGCGCACCTGAACGCGGCCAGCAAATAGTGGGTCCGTTGAAAGTCGATTAATGATATTGGATGCGATGTGCTCGGGAGTCTCCTCCAGCGAAAAATAATGGGTGAACGACCCGCCCAGATCACGCAAAGGAGGAATATCTGCACAGTATGCGGGAAGTCCGGTCAATCCCGCCTCCAACACAGGGATTCCGAACCCCTCTTCGCGGCTCGGCATGAACAAGAGGTCTGCCAGACGATAAAAATCGCTGATCACTTCATCGGGCAGATACTCATCGACAAGTTCCGCCAGAAAATAAACGGAGTCATTCAGATTAAGAGTACTTCGCAAGCCAGTTAATTTTTCAAAGTATTCGATATTCGCCGGGTTATGAGGACCCAACGGGCCGGTCACGATCAGTTTTGCCTGCGAATATTCACGGCGCAATGCGGCAAGGACTTCGATCGCAAGTTCGATATTCTTTCGCGGTGTAACACGGACGGGTAATAAGACGATCGGCCATGCGTCCAATAGATTCAAACGAAACATAAGAGTAGCAGTCAGTGCTTCCAACTTCAAAAAGCGCGCGACATCAACACCGTTGGGGATCACCCAAATCTTCTCCTCAGGCAGCTCGAGTAACTCTGCCAGTTCCTTGCGGCGAAACTCAGAAATCGTCACCTGTTCTGCACCTTCCCAAGACTCGCGCAACAGGCTCCAGGGATATCCGTTGTGAAGTTCAGCACGGTAACGCGGCGTGGTCCATGCCAGGTCATGATGCCAGAGGATAACCTGTAAGCGTTGCGCTCGCTCTGAGATTTGTTTCAGTGCAGCCGTCAATATGAGATTTTTATTTAGCGAACAAACATTATGAGCGATCAGACAATCCGCGTCCGAGATCGCTCTCCACAGTTCCTCGCCCAATTGTTGGACAAACGCATCGAAAGCCTTTGGGATACGCCCGAGATTCAATTCCTTCTTTGTAGATTCAACAATCGGATGACGCGAATCCACCATCGGGATCGAGACGAATGGTACGCGTTCATCTGTCTGTGAGCCCCGCCCTGCCACAATACGGACATCGTGTCCCGCCTCTGCCATCAGACGAGCATGATGCCCAATGACGCTTTCCACACCACCCACGATCGGCGGCGCAGAATAATGCAGCAAAACAATCTTCATGAACCGACCTTCTCTCTCATCGCCTGGATCGCGAGATCAATGAACACCGCTGATGACCATCCAAATGTGGACGCGGCTTTCGGCGGCCGTTCACCTGTCATCGGGTTGTAATATTCATAAATATCATTCTCTCCCAGGATTAAGTCCAGCGTGCGTGTGCGCAGTTCGCGAGCGATCTCAGGAAAGCCGCTGCGTTGTAATCCCTCGATCATCAGGTAATTTACATTCACCCATGCGGGCCCACGCCACATTTGCAGCGGATTGAATTTCGGATCATCCAATGCCACCGTGGGCAACGGATACTTTGTCCAGAATTGGCGTTCGTCTGTCAGGTGTGCTACCAGCCGCCGGGTGATTTCTGACGGCATTCGCCCGGTGATCAGCGGGAAAAGATTGAACGGCGTACGAACGTTCACACGCGTTCCTTGTCGTACGGCCCAAAACAGCCCGGCATCCTCATCCCAACGGAACTTGATCATCCGCTGAGCCTGTTCGTCAGCTCGTTGCGCCCATTCATTGGCTTCTGTAGACAAGCCAAGAACTCTTGCAATCTTTGAAAGCGCTTCCTGCTGCATACAAAGATATGTATTCAGGTCCGGCGCTTCGACTGGCATCCCATCATCCCACAATGGACTATCATCCAATCCAGACGAAAATGGATGATGATATTCGCACAAACCGTTTCCATCGATATCGTTCTGTTCGAACCACCAGTTATTCCAACGCACAATCGGCTCATACACTTCATCCAGGAACTCACGATCGTGATCCATCTCGTACAGTTTCCATGCCGTCCAGGCGATGAGAGGAGGTTTTGTAACATCCGCTTCCACTGGGAAGTTCAGACGCGTTACCGTCCCTTCATCGTGGATGGCATCAGGGATCATCCCATCAACCCGCTGGTGATCGAGCACGATGCGCAACTGGTCGTGCGCGAGATGGGGTTCCACATGACGATATGCCAATGCATGGAAGAATGCATCCCACTGCCAGATTCCCACATAATGGATCATCGAGGGCGTCATAGCTTCGCGTGTTGTATAAAAGCGTGTTGAGATCAACCCAGCGCGCATGATCCACCATGCATAATAATATTGCGCCCGATATTGATCCTCCACCACAGGCACAGCAGCAAACCAGTTGTGCCAGCGAGTTTCAGCCGCAGCGAATGCCTGCGCCGGCGAAGGCAGATAACGGTTGAAACCCAGGCGCGGGGTAATGTTGAGCATCAATACAGATTCACCGATCGATTCCAAAGCAAGTTGTATCTTCTGGGTTTGCCCGCCATTGAGGGGTTCGATGCTGTTCCTCAACAACCGCGCATTTGTCGTATACGCCACATTTCGGCGAATATCGCCACTAATGCGGAGAATGCCGCCGCGTCGATCAGGCTGTGCCTGGTCCATCCCTGCTGTAAAGGATATCCCACACCGGCTGGATGGCAGGAGGAACAGGATCGTCTCAGTATCTACAAAACACAGGCTGAACATACCGATTGGGGTCCGAAAATCCAGACGATGCGGATACGTTGCCATCTCATAGGTTAGAGGGTTTCCATGTTCATCGGTAAATTTCCAATGCTCGATCAACGGCGGGCGTTGACGGTAACTGGAAAGTTTCTGGTCAAGCTTGAACCAGCGTTCTGCCAGCCTCACCTGAAGTGAATGGTCAGATTGAAAGACCAACAAGCGCGAACCGCGATCACTAAAAGGGATCTGGTGCAAATCAATACGGTTCTTGAGCAATTCCAAATACGGAGATCTAATATCTGACATCGCGTTTCCTCAACATATTGTTAAGATAATTCAAGTTGCCACATATACAGGGAAATGTCATGCTGAGGGGCGTTTGCTGCCCTGAAGCATCTCTACCACCGTGTACGAGACCCTTCGGTCGCACACAACGCTCCCTCAGGGTGACATAATGGTGTTTTTTATAAGAAGGTAGCAACTTGGGTTAAGATATGGTTTCTGTTCCGCATTCTTATACCAACCATACTGTTTGATACGGAAATAACGAGAAATTCTCCTCCTCCAACGAGATCGAATTTTCGCTTATGAGATCCCGCGAAAATTGAGAGCCGAATGACAGGTCACGATTGATGTCGATGATGACCATCTGATCGCTTACATTGTGCAGGCATAATATTCTCTCCTTGTCATCCGGAGAAATGCGCAAGACAGCCAAGACCTGACGTCCAACATCGACGATCTTCTGCCCGCCATGAGGGTGAAAGGCAGCATGAGCACGTCGAATTTTCAACAGGAGACTGAGACGTTCAAACACAAGCGATTCGCGTGTATGCAGATCTACAAGTTTCCGTTCCAGCACATCGCGCTGGAATTTTTCACGATTGATCGTGCGGTTCTGTCCACTTTCAGATACGCCTTCGGACCAGCCCCGTGAACCGAACAGGCTATGGAAATAAATCGCCGGAACCCCACGCATCGCCAACAGAATGGCATGTGCCGTGATAAAACGATCCACCTGGGTTTCAAGAGGTTCTTCGCCATCTGGGCGATTCAATGCGTCAAAGTAATTGATGTTCAACTCATAGGCACGCTTTGTGCCATCCACATCCGATTTATAGGAAACAAGCCCACCATGCAATTGAACACGGCGGACTACTGCTTCGATCTCTGTCTCAGGCAGGATACCGCGCAAGGGATTCAACCCGATCCCATCGTGAGAGGCGAGAAAATTGAAGAATGTGACTTTATCAGAAGGCAGAGAGAGATCACCCGCCCAGTGCGACAGCGTCTCAGCAGAACCGGTCTGAAAAGCATGCAATACCAACGGTGGCAGGGAAAAGTTATACACCATTTGCGCTTCATTCGTCCCATCGCCAAAGTAAGAGATGTTATCCCGATGCGGAACATTCGTCTCTGTAATGAGCATGACCTGTGGAGCAATTTCATCCAGCACCGCGCGAAAGAGTTGAATGATCTGATGGGTCTGTGGGAGATTGATACAGGATGTCCCTGACTCCTTCCACAGATAGGCAATGGCATCCAGGCGGATACATTCAGCGCCTTTGGAAATATAGAACAACAGTACATCCAGAATTTCCAGTAGAACATCGGGGTTTCTGTAATTCAAATCCACCTGGTCGGCACTGAATGTGGTCCAGATCCGTTTTTTGCCCGCGGTGGTTTGGAATGACGTCAATAACGGCAGGGCACGTGGACGGACTACATGTGAAAGGTCATCTGTCTCATCGGGGGTTATGAAATAGGTTTCGTAGCGAGGATCGCCAGCCAGCATGGATTGAAACCAGCCGCTCTTTACCGATACATGATTGACCACAGCGTCGAACATCAAACGGAAGTCCCCACCCAACCTGGCAAGATCATCCCAGGAACCATAGCGCGAGTCTACAGCCCGGTAGTCAACAACGGAAAAACCATCGTCCGACGTCCATGGATAGAACGGCAGGATATGAATCCCTGTAACCACATCCCGCAGACGGGATCGGCAGAAATCAGCTAACACTGCAAGTGGACTCTGACCTGTTTGCTGCACTTGATCAGCATATGTGATCAAGATCGCGTCACGGTGATCCAACCCCCGAGAATGTAACGGAACGCGGGTTTTGTATTGCCGCAATAACTGGATTGTTCTCTCAATCCCCACTGAGCCCGCACCTTCACCATAGATCTTCATAAATAGATCGTGTATCGTTTTCATATTCATCATAACAAAGAAGAGTATCCCCCATGAAAAGCGTACTGACGATTGTACTCGAAAAATTAAAGTTGCCTATGTACTCTGTCCATCCAGTTCGCTGTGCAGGTAATCCAGCAGGAATTGCAGAGCAGCGTCGGCCGATGATATTTTATTTTGCACGCGATCACCCGAAAATTGGAAACGACGCGCCCACTCCCCATTCCCGTCCACCAGGCCGATCCATGTGGTACCCACTGGTTTTTCATCGGTTCCTCCGCCAGGTCCGGCGATCCCGCTCACAGACACGGCAATATCGGCGTTCAAGACTCGGCGTGCCCCACGGGCCATTTCAAATACAGTCTCACGGCTGACCGCGCCCTGTGTATTCAACGTTTCCCATGAAACGCCAAGCAGCGCAGCTTTCGCTTCATATGCGTATGAGACAATACCACCTAGAAAATATTCCGAAGATCCGGGGACATCGGTGATTCGACTCCCAAGCAAACCACCTGTACAGGATTCTGCCAAAGCCAGCTTCAATTTTCGTTCTACTAAACATCTACCGACCTGGATTTCTAATAAATTTGTCACAAGAACCTCAATCGTATTGTTATGGAGATTATACACGGCACAAGTTTTATTCTCGGTTATAATTTTGCGCATGGCAGACTGGGCTGGAAAAACGCTCGGCAGCATTAAAATTAAGGACCTCATAGCCCGTGGGGGCATGGCTGAGGTATATACGGGCATCGATGAGTCTTTTGGGCAGGTCGCTGTAAAAGTAATGAGGGGGCTGCTCGACCGAGATTCCGATCAGCTCGCCCGTTTCCAGCGTGAAGCAGAAGTCGTTGAAGACCTGCGTCATCCAAATATTGTACAAATGTTTCGATACGATGTGGTGGACGAATCCCCTTTTCTGGTCATGGAATACATCCCCGGGCCATCACTCGCCGCTTATTTGAAATCCCTGCACGACAATAAACAACGCCTGCCCATCGGCATGGTTGCACAAATATTAAAATCCATTGCAAGTGCGCTGGATTACGCGCATAGCAAGGGCATCGTGCATCGGGATATTAAGCCGGCTAATGTGCTGTTGCGCTCCAAAGCCGGAGTCATCGAACTGAATAAGCCTCTCCCACAGGATGTAGAACCGGTTCTTACGGACTTTGGACTGGTTCGCCTCCTTGACTCTACCATGCATACCACAGCGGGTTCCGTTTCAGGCACTCCCACCTACATGAGCCCTGAACAAGCCCGCGGCGAAAAAGTGGACAAGCGCACCGACATTTATTCCCTGGGCATCATGTTGTATGAGATGCTCGCTGGTGCAGTCCCCTTTCAGGCCGATACAACTTTTGGCATGTTGATGAAACATATCAATGAGCCCCCACCTCCGATCAAAGGGCTCTCGATGGAGTTGCAGGCGATTCTAGACCGAACGCTGGCAAAAGACCCTGCTCTCCGCTATGAGAACGCAGGCGATCTCGCTGATGAGTTTATCGCCCTGTTTAACGGGCAGACGATCTCGCCGGGTACACTCCATATCGCTCAACTTGCACGTGAGGCAGTTGAAGCCAGTAAGCAACCAACTCCTGCCAAGGAGGAGCCTCGCAGGAATCGCTGGCTCCGTCTAGGTATAGAAGCGCTGATCGTCATCCTATTGGCCGTTCTCATTCGCCAGTTCGTGGGGTCAGCCAACACATCGGCGGGACTGACTCCCGTAGCCGTGGACCCCAACATCCCGGTGGGAAGGCTGCGCTTTGACGATTTCAACTATTTTCTCGATAGCGGCACCCTCACTTTGAACAGTGTCCCGCAACCTGCTGCCGGGACACACTTGGAACTGTGGCTTAAGGGTGGGAGTGAAAGCACTCGTGATATCGGTCCTGTCGAATTCAGTGCAACCGGAGCAGGCCGTGTTGAGTTCAATGAACCGAATCAAAATAATTTCCTGCTTGAATACGATCAGATCCTGATCACCCTCGAAAAGGATGGCGTCAATATAACCCAGCCAACTGGCGAAGTTTTGTATTCGTCCGTTTTTCCGCCACAAACGCTCGTTCATGTTCGCCATGTGTTAGTGTCGTTCGAACAGCTTCCCGATAAGGGTCCGCTGATGCAAAACCTCTGGTATTACAGCGCATCCTACATCAACCGTTCGATCAATGGAGATGAGTTCAACGAAGACTATAAAGCAGGACTCGTTCAGGCATTTAACAGTGGCGATGAAGCCACGGTAAGAAAAAGGAACGAGGAAATCATCAATCTGATTGTTGGCAGCCAAAGTGACCTGTACAGAGATTATAACGACGATGGGACAATAGACGATCCTGGTGATGGGTATGGCAGCCTTGCCAATGGTGATCGACTGGGCTATCTCCAGCAAACGGCGCTCCATGCAAAGTTGGCCGCAGATGCAGCCGACTCGACGCCCAATATCCGCACATATAGCGAGAACATGCAGGTCTGCATCCAAAACCTGGATGGGTGGACAAATCAGCTCCTCTCGCTTGCCCTGCAGTTGAAAGACATGCCATTTGGTCCCGACATGGAATCGCTTGTCACACAGATTGCAGTTCTTGGAAAAACGCTTCTGGGCGGGAATGATGTCAATCAGAACGGGCGCCTGAATGAGATTATTGCTGGTGAGTGCGGTGCGGATACTGCCTACGAGCAAGCCTACTATATGGCAGATATGCTCATCTACCCCGGTGTCGACCGCATGCCGCCTTCAGGAAAATAAAAACTCCCGCACTAAGTGCGGGAGTTTTTCAAACAGACAGAGATCAAGGGGTAAGATTTGGAGCCGCCTGACGTAGCATGGGTATAAGCGTTGCCACCGAAACACCCACCAGACACGCACACAGGAAGCCGATCACAAGTCCGGGAATGAGCACTGAGCCAATTGCCGCACCCCAACCGATCTGGTTCACACCTTTCACTGCCATGATATTCAAAACAAAGATATAAATACCGGCAATTGCCAGAAGCCCACTGAAGCAATATCCAACATAGGGTATAGCAGCCAACAACGAGAGAAATCCCGCAACAATGGAATACGGAGCCGAAATCGCCGCCATCGCATACGCCAATTGATCAGCCGTTCCCCGGCCACCAAACATCTTCGCAATCCATTGAATGAGAAAGACCCCAATCGCAAAAAAGAGAGTGGAAACCGCCGCACCGATCGGGGCACCACAAATGGCACCCAACAATATTGCACCAACCCCTCGATTGCCGAAGCTAAAGTCATCTCCGAGTCCAAACTGTTGCATGTAGCTCCCGGCGATTCGGTTTTGCACAAGGGCGACCAAAAAAAGCTGAATCAAGCCTGCAACAAACACCCACATGTAGGCCGTGCTTGCCTTGGCATTCGGAGATGAAGCAAGATCAGCGAAGGTTTGCTCGTTGGGTTTTGTGAGCGCTTTCATCCAGATCTGCAAAACACCTTCCGGCCTGCTTTCCGGAATGGGCGCATTCGACATATCGTTCATGAGTTCCTCCAGAAATGAATTTGATTTGATTATGACACGAAAGACACCAAATCACAATAACATAATCATAAAAATAGTCTGAATGTGGCACATGATGTAAAATACCCGCATGGAAATTTCAGAAAAACTGCAAGGGATCCTGTCCACACTACCCTCAAAACCCGGCTGCTACATCATGAAGAACAACACCGGGACGATCATTTATGTGGGCAAGGCTATCAATTTGAAGAACCGCGTCCGCTCGTATTTCCATGCGGACGCCAGCCATGACGCAAAGACCCGGCGGCTGGTGCGGGATATTGTTGATCTTGAGTGGATCGTTGTCGGGTCCGAGCTGGAGGCGCTCATCCTTGAGATGAACCTCATTAAGAAGCATCGCCCCAAGTACAACATCCGCCTTAAAGATGACAAGCGCTATCCGTACATCAAAATCCATTGGGCAGAGCCTTATCCGCACGTCACTGTAACACGCCAAATGGTGGAGGATGGGTCGCGTTATTTTGGACCCTATACTTCTGCCTGGGCAGTGTATCAAACACTGGATGTGCTCCGCCGCATCTTCCCCTATCTGACCTGTGACCGCGAAATCACTGGGAAGGATCTGCGAGCGTGTCTGTACTACGACATCAAGCTGTGTACCGCTCCGTGCATCGGCGCGGCATCCCAGGCGCAGTACCGCCAAATGATCTCGGATCTGATGGATTTCCTCAGCGGACACAGCGAACCGATTACCACACGTCTGCAGCAGGAAATGGAAAAGGCGGCCGAAGGTATGCGCTTCGAAAAAGCTGCCGCGATACGCGACCAACTCAAGGCGATCCAATCCATCATCGAGCGGCAGAAGATCGTCTTTGCCACTGATTACCTGGATTCGGACGTGTTGGCCATGGCACGCAGCAACGGTGAAGCCTGCGTACAGATCTTCTTCATCCGCGGTGGAAAATTGATCGGGCGCGAGTACTTCATCCTTGAAGGCACAGAAGATGCCGCCGATACCGAGATCATGGAACAGTTTGTCACCCAGTTCTATACCGAAGCGGCTACCATCCCCGAACAGGTGATGCTCCCGCAGGAAATCGAAGAGCGAAAGATCATCGGACAATGGCTGCGGTCCAGGCGTGGCGGCGAAAAAGTGGAAATCTTCGTCCCCAAGGATGGACAGCCGCGCGATCTCGTTCAGATGGCTACTGAAAATGCGACTGAGACTCTGCAAGCCCTGCGTGCTCAATGGGAAGCAGACACTCACAAGCAGGAACAGGCGCTCAGCGAACTACAACAGGCATTGAATTTGCCCAATCCGCCCAACCGCATCGAGTGTTATGACATTTCCAATACACAGGGAACTGCCATCATCGGCGCGATGGTTGTCTTCACACAAGGCGTGCCAGACAAGAAGTTGTATCGCAAATTCAACATCGAGAGCGTGGTCGGTGCGCCGGATGATTTCGCGTCCATGGAGGAAATGTTAACGCGCCGGTTCCGTCGCTGGCGGGGCGGACAGGAAACGGCAGCAGAACCCGGGTCCAAGCCAGACGCGTCGTTTTCCTTTCTGCCTGACCTGATCATCATCGATGGTGGTAAAGGACAGCTGGGACGTGCCGTCAATGTTCTTGAGAAGTTCAACCTGTCCGGCAAGGTGCCAGTGGTGGGGTTGGCCAAGCAGAACGAAGAAATCTTCTTCCCGCATAAATCCAACTCGCTGATGCTGCCACGACACTCGCAGGCCTTATACCTGGTGCAACGCGTCCGCGACGAAGCGCACAGATATGGTATAACTGCCCACCGCAAGAAGAGACAAAAACTCGGTATGGCTTCCCAGTTGGACGCCATCCCCGGTATCGGTCCGGCACGACGAAAGGCGCTGCTCAAGCATTTCGGTTCTGTAGATAAAATCCGGGAAGCCACGGTAGACGAATTGAAGGTGGTTGTCCCTGAAGATGCGGCAAATTCTATAAAGGCACATCTGGAATGAACGAAATTTGGATCATTGACGATGATGAAGAAATGGGTCATGCGATTGGCCTAATGCTGAAACTGCTGGACTATAAGGCAACGACCTTCCTAAATGCACGGTCGGCAGCGCAGACTCTGCTCTCCGGAAAAAAACCGGACCTGATGATCGTGGATGTAAACATGCCGGAGGTTTCCGGCCTGGATTTTGTCGAATTCATTCGGCAACGCAGAGAGTGGAAGGATATGCCGATCGTCATGCTCTCCTCGGAAGCAGCTGACACCATGGTGGAAGATGCACTGACTGCCGGGGCAGACACGTATGCGAAGAAACCGGTCACAATCGAAGAACTGGAAAAGGCGCTGGAATATGCCTTTTCGAAACATACAGCAGGTTAATTATGGCAAACAAAAAATCAAAAATTAAACCGATCAAATCGAACGAGAATCGCGAAGCAGCAAGGCGCACCCGCATGCTGCAGATCGTTTTCGTGGGGTTTTCAATCATCCTCATCCTTTCGATGATCCTCTCGCTTGCAAGCAAGTAAGGTTGTGCTGTCACTGGTATAATCCACGCCGCTCTTAAGTTTGAACAACATTCCGTGAGCAGACGTTCGAATCCATGACCCTACACTCGCGAATTCATAAGGATTTTTTATGCTCGACAAATTAAAAGGCATTGAGGACCGCTACGAACAACTGGGAAATGAACTGCTCGAAGTGGGCAATAATTACCAGCGCGCCGCTGAAATCAACAAGGAGCGTGTTGGGCTGGAACCCATCGTCGAAAAGGCACGTGAATATCGTCAGGCAGTGAAGAGCCTGGATGAAGCCAAAGCGATCCTCGAGAGTGAAACAGACACAGAACTCACCGCTCTCGCCGAACTGGACATTACCGAACTCGGACCGAAAATCGAAACGCTGGAAAAAGAGATCAAGGGGCTGCTTGTCCCGAAGGATCCACGCGATGATAAGAACGTCATTGTGGAAATCCGTGCCGGCGCAGGCGGTGACGAAGCCGCCATTTTCGCCGCAGACTTGTTTCGCATGTATACCCGCTATGCCGAAGATAAACGCTGGAAGACTGAGATCATGTCTGAGAATGCGATCGGAGTGGGCGGATACAAGGAAGTCATCTTTGAAGTCAAAGGTAGGGGCGCTTATTCGAAGCTGAAATATGAATCCGGCGTTCACCGCGTTCAACGCGTGCCTGCCACCGAAGCACAGGGACGCATTCACACATCCACAGCAACTGTGGCTGTAATGGCAGAAGTGGACGATGTCGAGATCGACATCCCTGAAAGTGATATCGAAATTGAGGTCTACCGTTCCTCCGGCGCAGGTGGACAGAATGTGCAGAAGAACTCGACAGCGGTACGTCTATACCACAAGCCGACAGGAATGATCGTCACCTGTCAGGATGAACGTTCGCAGTTGCAAAACAAGCTGCGCGCATTGAGCATCCTGCGCGCCCGCCTCTATGAATTGGAAGAAGAGAAACGCCGCGCCGAAATCGAATCAGACCGCCGCTCACAGGTGGGAACCGGCGAACGCTCCGAAAAGATTCGCACATATAACTATCCCCAAAACCGCGTGACGGATCATCGGATCGGCGTTTCCAGCTACAACCTACCCGCCGTGATGGACGGTTCCATCGATCAATTCATCGATGAACTTTCCACTCGTGATGAAGCTGACCGTCTGGCAAGCAGTGGATTTGACGAAGAAGAGTAAACATTTTTTCACAGCAAAGGACACCAGAGTCACGAAGGAAAACATACCGTTTCCTCCTTTGTGGTTTTTGTGTCCTTCGTATTTAATGATCAATGGAGGTCATTATGAACGACAATCCCGCATTTGGCGCTGGTTTGCAGCCCTTCATGGGCATTCCTTCGTTCATGCGCCTGCCTGTTTCGCGCGAACTGGATGGTGTGGATGTTGCCATTATGGGAGTGCCGTTCGACAGCGGAACATCGTATCGCACCGGGACTCGTTTCGGCCCGCGAAAGATCCGGGAAGCATCGTTGATGATCTGGGGACACAATACGACCTTCAATATCACACCTCTCAAGAAGCTCAAAGTAGTGGATTATGGCGATGTTTCAGTCATCCCAACATCCATTGAACACACAATGGACGCAATCACAAATACAGCCAGTGACGTGCTCAATGCTGGTGTCACGTTAATTACTCTGGGTGGTGACCATTCGATTGCCCTACCGCTTCTTCGCGCACATGTTAAAAAACATGGCCCTGTTTCCCTTGTTCATGTGGATGCGCACATCGATACATGGGAGGCAGAATTCGAAGCAATACCTTACAGCCACGGCACGCCGTTCCGCCACGCATTGCAGGAGGGGCTCGTTCGCGATGGCGAATATGTGCAAATTGGAATTCGTGGACCTGTGAGCGGTGAGAACGATTATGCCGACGCTGCCACGCTTGGCGCTCGTACGATCACCATCCATGAAGTGATGGAAAAGGGCATTCCCGAAATTCTCAAGGAAGTCCATCAGCGCATGAAAGGTCCGGTCTACGTCACAGTAGATATCGACTCAGCCGACCCAGCCTTCGCGCCCGGCACAGGTACACCTGAGGTCGGCGGGCTGACGAGTTACCAGCTGCTTCAAATCATCCGTGGGTTGCACGGGTTGAATTTGATCGGCTTCGATCTCGTTGAAGTCTCGCCACCTTTCGATCATGGTGATATAACATCCATATTGGCAGCGAACATCGCGTTTGAATATTTATCGTTACTTGCCATCAAGAACAAATAACATGCCCCAGCTTCTTTCAAATGTCTTGAACCGCCTTACCTCACTCAGCGACACACCCGCTTTGGACGCGTCCGTTTTGCTTGCGCATGTTGCGGGTAAACCGCGCACATGGGTACTGGCACATCCGGAATTGACATTGACGGAAGAGCAACAGCAGCATCTTGACGATTCTCTGCAACAACTGGAAGCAGGCACGCCATTCCCCTACGTACTCGGTCATTGGGAATTCTTCGGCATGGACTTCGACATCACGCCAGATGTGTTGATTCCACGTCCTGAAACGGAACTGCTCGTCGAAAAAGCCATCGCCTGGCTGCAGGAGTCCCCTGTCCGCAGAACAGTGGCAGATGTCGGCACAGGGTCCGGTGTGATCGCAGTATCCATTGCTGTTAACGTCCCAGATGTAAATATCCTAGCCACGGATATTTACAGCAAGGCGATTGAAGTCGCGAAAAGAAACGCCCGAAAGTTCAACGTTGACCATCGTATTGAACTTGTGGAATGCGATCTGCTTCCATCAAGGCCCGAACTGTTCACCAGCGAACAACATCTCGACTTGATCTGCGCCAACCTGCCTTACATTCCAACCGAAACGCTGCACCATCTTCCCGTTTACGGACGTGAACCTACAGTCGCCCTCGATGGTGGTGAAGACGGTCTTGATCTCGTCCGCCAGCTTTTGCATATCGCTCCCGATTGGCTTGCACCGAACTCCATGATCCTCCTTGAGATCGAAGCTACATGCGGATTGCACGCGCTCAGCTATGCATGTGATTTATTCTCAGATGCAGAGATTCACCTGCACCAGGACCTGACGGGTAATGACAGACTCCTGGAAATTATGCTCTAACATGAACACAGAAATTCTTTCTGCAAGCTCCCCCAATGCAATCACATACGCTCTCGAAGTACTTCTCTCTGGCGGGTTGGTCGCATTTCCAACCGATACTGTCTACGGTGTTGGGTCGCTGGCATTTCATCAGCAGGCAATCGAATCGATCTACGTAGCGAAAGACCGCCCAATTGAGAAAGCGATCCCTGTACTGATCGGTGACAATGAGGACTTGATCAAAGTAGCAGATGAGATTCCCATCTTCGCAATGAAGTTGATCAATCGCTTCTGGCCGGGACCCTTGACCCTCCTCGTCCCCAAAAAGCCAACTCTCCCCGAAGCTGTCTCTGCCACATCCACAGTCGGCGTGCGTGTGCCCGATCATGATATTGCCCGTGCGCTGCTGCGACTCGCCGGCCCCATGGCAGTGACTTCAGCCAATATTTCCGGCAAAGAGTCTCCGCGGACGGCGCAGGATGTCTTCGCACAACTCGGCGGACGCGTCGCTCTGATCATTGATGGCGGCGAAACGCCCGGTGGTATTCCATCCACATTGGTGGATTGCACAGGAGAGACCATCCAGGTACTGCGCGAAGGTCCAATTTCCACGGAAGAGTTGCTTAAAATAGTCTAAAAAATCACCCTGTTTTTTCTTATATAGGATTAAAGCGGTCTTCAGGTTTCATTAAAGTCACGGCCTATAATAACAGTTGCATTCTCCTTTACAAACCGTCTGCGGCACGGGCAAGCCAAAGACGGTTTGGGTTTTTAAACGAAAAGACCTGACGGATTTTAGAAATCTATCAGGTCTTTTTATATTACGATAACGGCCACGTCGGCTGCACGTCCATGTTCATATCCGAGAGATGTCCCAACGCATACCTGTAATAGCCAGCCGCGGCGATCATGGCGGCATTGTCGGTACACAATGAAAATGCGGGGATATGCACTTTGAATTCATTCTGTGATTGGAAGGCCTGTCGCAGTGCACGGTTGGCAGAAACACCGCCTGCAACGAGAATCTCCATGGCATTGTGATCGCGCGCCGCTTGAAGCGTTTTATTGAGCAGAATATCCACTGCTGCCGCCTGGAACGAAGCAGCCAGATCTTCCACGGGCAAGTGCGTACTTTGTTTCTTAAGATCATTGACCAGATAGAGGACTGCAGTTTTCAGCCCGCTGAACGAAAAGTCATATGGATTTTCCAACTTGGGACGTGGAAATTTAAAACGTGTCGGGTCGCCTTTTTCAGCAGCTTTCTGCACAGACGGACCACCTGGATACGGGAGTCCCAGAAGGCGCGCGACCTTGTCAAACGCCTCACCTGCTGCATCGTCCCGCGTGGAGCCGAGACGTTTGTATGTCAGATGGTCGGCCATGATGTTCAGTTCAGTATGTCCACCCGAGACAAGCAGCGCCATCAATGGGAATTGTGGTTCGGCAGGGGCCATCTCACCTGCGTTATAGACCCATGATGAATAGATATGTCCTTCCAAATGGTTGACGCCCACAATCGGCAGGTTTGTTCCAAGTGCCAGCCCCTTGGCCATGTTCATGCCAACAACGAGCGAACCCGCCAAACCGGGACCGCGTGTGACAGCGATCGCGTCGATATCCTTCAACGCGACATTGGATTGAGCCAGTGTCTGCTCCACGACTGGGATGATGCTCAACACGTGCTGACGCGAAGCAACTTCAGGGAATACACCACCATAGCGGGCATGGATATCCATCTGCGATGCCACAGTGGATGCAAGAAGGGCGCGTCCATTTTCGATCACAGCACAGGCGGTCTCATCGCAGGACGTCTCAATGGCAAGGATTCGGGCAGGTTTTAGTTCGCTCATAATATTTATATGTCTTTGCGAGAAACGAACGATAGTACGTGACGAAGCAATCTCTTGCTGATCGAGGATCGCTCCACCCATCGGACTCGCAATGACATGTTACTCCTTTTTCCATTTCTTCATCGGCAATACGAAATCGTACGGGTACTCCGCCAACATTTCGATCATGCCATCTGGTTTTACCCAATAGGTATCTTCAATACGGAAGCCCATGCCTTTATCGGGATAGTACAACCCCGGCTCGATAGTGATGACCACACCCGGTTTCAACAAGTTATCGCCAGTCGCAAGCAGTCCTGACGCAGGGCGTTCGTGGATGTTCAGTCCCACTCCATGTCCCAACGAATGGACATATCCTTCCAGTGGAGATTTGGTATTGAGCGGTGTCTTGTGTCCCTTGGATTCAAAATACTCGCAGGTCATGCGCTGGTAATCGACAAAGTTGGCGTTCAAATCCAGGTTCTCTACAACCTTGTTATAGATGTCAAAGACCTGGTCATACAACGCCTGCGCCTCGGGAGTGGCATAACCAAGAGTCCACGTACGCGTGAAATCATAGAAGTAGCCGCCACCTTTTTCAGCCGGGAAAATATCGAACACAATGGTTTTACCCAGCATCATCAAATCTGCGGGGTCGCCCACGGAATGTGGTACACCTGCATCGCGCCCGATCGCAAAGATGACACCTTCCGAATCTACAGCACCGCGCTCCGCCAACCAGAGGGCGATCTTTCCTTTCACGTCACCGATCGTAAGCGGGGTTCCATCTTCTTTCAACAACACTTCATCGTCACGGACATCGCAGGAGGTCAGATATTCCTGCACCAATCCTACGACCGTTGTCGTCACTGCGCCCATCTGGCGGATGCGAGCGACTTCCACATCGTCTTTGGTCTCCATCGCGCGCAAAATGGCAGAGTCACCCGCTTCACCAATGAATTCAACTTCGGGCATCAGTTTGACTAGATTCATCATCAAGCCAAACAATCCCGAGAATTCCACCTTTCCAAATACGGCAATACGTCCACTAGACAAACCATATTCAGAAAATATATGTTTAAAGCGCATCGCAAATGCCAACTCCTGATCCCCCCTGGCTTGCTCCACATAGTTGGATGTGGGAAATTCGCTGTAAGAAACGGTCTTGAGCCCACTCTTGGCAGCCTCATCACGCTCCATGTCATTATAAAAAAGGACCGGCTCCTTATCTGCTTTTTTGATGAGCAACGCGCCGCTCACATGCCCGCCACCGACAAAGTAATACATCGGCGGGTTGTTCTCGGCATCGCCAAACACAAGAATGGCATCCAGCTTTCGGGCTTTCATGATCGCATCAAGATCAGATCTCATGATTTCTCCTGTGGATTCAACGTGGAAAACTCTTGCCCAATCTCATCGTTCTCGAACGTCAATTTCAGAACTTTTTTATTCTCGACAAATCGCATGGAAAGACCGATCAGATCCTCTGAGTCATTGAAAACCGAGAAGATCGTCAGCGGGCGATTTGACAACAATTTTCCATATACGGGAGTTAACAATAACTTCAATCCAAATTCTACCAAAGTCCCAACGATCATGCCTGCGATCAAACCGGCGAACGCGCCCAACACATAAGGAAAAGCGTATGTTTGCGGTGTGGTTCCTTCCGGTGATAATAACCAGACAGGGACAAACACCACGGCACAGATGAGTAAACCCACCAGAAAGAACGGGGTCCAGGTGACGTTGCCAATCCGGTTCTCTTTTGTGGAGCAGGCAGCACACATTGGTACATCAAACGCAAGCTGGATCATCTGTCCGTTTTTCTGTGCGCCTGTACTCAATTTTGTGGGCCATGTTCTTGCTTTCGGCTTACCGCAGTTGACACAACGGTCGGGAAAACTGAGCTTTGGGGGCTTCTTCGGATCTCTGATGGGAATATCAACGGTAAACATCCAACACCTGTTTTAGTACCGATAAAAATAAGTTGTCATCCAAAACTGTACGCGGGTCAAATAAAACATTATCATTCTCTGTACGCGCGATGATGGGCGGATTCGCCTCTCGAAGTCTTTTCAGGAATTTATCGGGCGATTTGACTGTCAACGCCAGCACGAAGGTGGGAGTGGATTCCTCCGGAAGACTCCCACCACCCACCGTGGATTCAGACTTAATGACCTCTCCTTGCCCCACCTCATTCCGCCACGCCTCCGCGCGGACCCGAACCTGCTCGGGCGTGAAAGACATCATCCTCCAAATGGGAATTCTCCTCTCCGCCTCATCCTTGAGATAGTGCAGCAATGTCGCCGTGATGCCTGCCAGGCATGTCTTATCTGCACGAACCGCACGCGCCAGCGGATGTTTCTTGATCTTGTCGATCAAATCCTTCTTGCCGATGATGATACCTGCCTGCGGACCTCCAAGCAGTTTGTCCCCAGAGAAACAGACCAGGTCCACGCCTGCAGCAAGGGATTCTTGCACGGTGGGCTCGTGGGCAAAGCCAAATCCAGCGGTATCAAGGAATGCGCCAGAACCGAGATCATCCACGACATTGACATTCGCCTTGTGGGCAACATCCACGATGTCTTTGAGTTCGGGTTCTTCGGTAAAGCCGACGATCTTGAAGTTACTGCGATGTGCACGCATGACGAGCGCTGTCGGTTCTTCAAGAGCAGACTCGTAATCAGCCAAGCGGACTTTGTTGGTGGCACCGATCTCGACCAGTTTTGCTCCGGATTGCTTCATCACATCGGGCACGCGGAATCCGCCGCCGATCTCGACCAGTTGTGTGCGCGAGATGATGACGCGTTTTTTGTTTGCCAGCGCTGATAAAACAAGCAGAACGGCAGAGGCATTATTATTGACAACCACTGCCGCTTCGGCACCGGTCAATTTTTGTAAAACCGATTCGGCATGGATCAACCGTAAGCCGCGCTGACCCTTCTCCAAGTCATATTCAAGCGTGGAGTAGTTTTCGGCAACATCTTTCATCGCTTGCATGGTCGCATCTGATAAGGGAGCGCGTCCGAGGTTGGTGTGGAGGATAACCCCTGTGGCGTTGATGACCGGGGACAGAGTTAGGCTTGTCCATGCGATGAGGTGGGATTCGGTTTGAGCCAGGATATCATCAGTCGAAGGCAGACCCGCCTCCGGCTTGGACTTGAAGCGTGCGCGGGCTTCTTCGAGAGTCGTTCGAAGCGCATCCAGAGTCAACGGACGACCAAACTCCTGGAGGAGAGAGTTCGCAGATCCCAATAATTTTTCAACCGAAGGAAGATCACGAAGACTGGTCATCTGTGGTGACAGGAGGTTTCCAGTGCGACTTTTCGCGCAGGCGGATGAAGTACTCAATAGCAGCAAGCCCGCCCGCAAGACCAAGTATGACATACACCGTCACGAGGCGTCCAAGCTGCAGCCAGGCAAGTGTGGCGCCGTAGACGCCAAACCACATCGCCTGCCGGACGATCACATTCGACTCGGCGGAGTGTTCTCCAGGAAAGCGCCGATGAAAGAAATAAATGATCGGCAACACTGTGCCGGTGAGTGCCATCAACGTAAGGACGAAAAATCCCCATCGCGGCCAGACGCCCGGAAGTGTTTGCGTGATGATGAGATAGAGTCCGCCCCAGCCGACAAGCATGAGGACAAGGGAGGATAGACCGAAGGGTTTGAAGGTAAGTTGAGGTTCGTCCATTGAGGACAATTATACTTGCGAAGAAAGGTGAAGAGGAAAGAGAAAGCCGACTCAGTGTTTGAGCCGGCTTCTGTATTCGTACTGCAACGTGAATGTCGCTTTATCGGCAAAGCTAGATTTTCTTCTTCGCTTCTTCCACCACTTCGATCAGTTCCGGCAGATCCATGCCGAGCTCGCGGAGTTTTTCGACGGTGGGAATGCTATTTTTGTCCCAGCCACGACGCTCATACACTGCATCCATGAGCGATTCGTATTGTGCTTCGCGGTAGTTGCGCAACGCCTTCATCTTCTCTTCGGTGGTCATGTTCGTGGGATCGATTTCGACGAGGCGTTTGAGCTGTTCGTCGTAGCGGTCCTGGCGCGATTCGTATTCGAGCTTGGTAACCGGTCCCATGGCGCGGTAGGGCGGGTAATCGTGCTTACGTCCGACGCGCCCCATGCGCAGGGCGAAGACTTTCTGGAAGTTGTAGACACGCTCCGATTGTGCCAGCAGGTCTTCGACCCTGGTTGGCTTGCCGGTCACACCCTGATGGATCCAGGTATAGTTCTCGACATGCTCTTCGACCTTGGCGGGTTCTTTCGTTTGTTTGTTGTTCGCCGGTGAAATGTCGTTCCATGGCAGCTTGCACAGTCCATGCAGGCTGAACCATGTGCGCCACATTGGGAAGTAGTGCAGCGCTTCCGCTTTGATCTCGAAGGTCGGCAGGAGGTTGTGGACTTGATCCATGAAGATCAACCAGGCTTCGTCGTGTTGCGGACCCTTGGTGGCGAGTCCGTAGCCGCCTTGTTGGGCAAGCGATTCCTTCGTCAAATATTCGGAAATTTCCATGCCTTTGATCTCCATGCCGATATCATGCATGAAGACCGGGTCCGCGCCAAATGCGCGAGCGAAATATTCTTTCATGTAACGGACACCCTGACCAACGATGACGCCGAAGCCTTCGCCACGCGCCATCTGGTGGAGCAATTCAAGAGCCGCCGCGCCGTTGCCGAAGTTCAGTTCCATTCCGCCAGTTTGTTCCCTGGTGATGAGACCTTCTTCGTAGCACTCCATCGCAAAAGCAACACAGTTCGCGAACGAGATCGTGTCGATGCCATAGGTATCGCAGTAGAAGTTGAGTTCGAGCACTTTTTGTGGGTCAAAGTTGCCGATATTCGAGCCGAGTCCAGCGGCGTTCTCGTACTCAGGTCCATCTACGACGACGCACGTCCCAGCATACGGTCCGGTTTGAATCGGGAATTGGTCCACGCCATGCGAACAGGACATGGTGCAGCTAAGCCAGCATCCATCTGGCAAGCCTTGCGTGAATTTTTCCTTCCACACTTTTGAATCGATCTTATAGGTTTCGGGATGCGACCCAAAGCGGAAGTTGTGAGTCGGCAGCAGGTCGAAGTGATCCATCACATCCACGATGTTGGCGGTGCCGATCTTGCGCATCTGGTTCTGCGAGTCGTCGAGGTCGGCGATCTCTTTGTTGATGCGCTGCCCCGCCTTGCGGACGAGCGCCATATCTGCCACGTTGTTCTTGTCGCCGCCCATGTCACTGAAACGGCAGACGATGGCAGCGATGTGCTTATCACGGAAGACGCGTCCGGGTCCGCCACGACCCGCCTGTTTAAGACGCGCCTCTTTGCGACGGACGTCATACCAGGTGGAGTTGATGGCAGCGATACGAGTATGATTCGCGCCCTGTCCCGCCGACATGACCGCGACTCCACGTTTGCCCTTTTCATCGCCGCCATAATGAGCGGTCAGCATGGTGCCGACGAGATGAGAATCTTCCGGATCGAAGGCATACGGTTCGATCGTGACCCGACCATTGTCTCCGTCAATAAAGATAATCACATCATCTGACGCCTTGCCCTGGATTTCGAGTGCATCAAAACCGGAGAATTTGAGGAACGGACTAAAATATCCGCCGACGTTGCTGTCGATGACATTATTTGTTAACGGGCTCAACGTCACTACCGTGGCTTTTCCGCTGCCAGGATAGGCTGTAATACCACAGATTGGACCATTGGCAATCACGAGTGCGTTTTCCGGGTCGTTCCATATTGTGTTGGGCGTGACCGCGTCCCAGAGCAATTTGAGTCCAAATCCACGCCCGCCGGTGAAGAGGTCTTTCATCT
>CAZKSG010000060.1:0-23653 GCA_964555335.1 uncultured Anaerolinea sp. | reverse complement strand
CGCGGCGCTAATGGTACTAAAACCGTTCTGAGAAAAGACAACTCGTTTACCGTGGTGGTTCGCTTACAAACAAATCGGTCACACCAAAGTCATCTCGATAGAGCAACACCAGGGCCTGAGCCTTTTGATAAAGCTCAGACTTCGGGCTTTGCGGCTCATCTGCACTTTCCAAATATGTGACCCACCGCTCACGAAAACTGCCAATTGACGAATCAGGCAAAAGAGCTTTCATTTCGCCGATCTTTTCCTTTGCCCGCTTGATCACGCGAAGTGCTTTCGGAAGAGAAACACTTTCATCAAGGAGTTCTCTCAACAATTTGCATTTATATGAATCGCAACCACGGGGGTAATCAAGGGAGTCATAGATCGTGCATTGTCCATTCCATAAGGGGCAGGGTTGTGTAAATCCCCGCTGGCGTGGGTCAGAGCGGATTACCTGCACTCCAAGTCTTTCCAAACGGGTTAATTCTGTAGCTTTCAGCCGAACCCAGGAGAATAGATGCCCCGTGCAGCAAAGCCCACACGATTTGCACAGCGTGGAGGCTTCGAATGCACGGGAATATTCTATTTTCGTCATGATATGGATCAGATACCGTCGAACAGATCGCGCTGGCGACGGTGATTCCCATTCACTGGCGGGTAGGCACGCATGTAGTCTTCCCGTTCGCCAAAGACCTTTGTGATGAATCCCATCAAACCGCGGCGCATGCCAACACCGCCCTGCGATGCGTGCTGTGCTCCGGCGTCGCGTTTGATCTCTGCCACAGAACGGATATCCAGGCTGACGTGTGTGGGAAAGTCCACAACCAGCTCGGTGAGGTCAATGTCGCCGTTGCGCCCCCACTTACGCGGGTTCTTGCCGACAAGCGGCATCAGACGTGTCATCCACTTCAGGAACCAGCGCGGGAAAATATGATAGTAAAGAGCGCGCGGCTTAAACGGCGCTCCCGCTTTAGGGTGGAAAGAGGCGTCATCCGCTTTTTCGAAAGCCAACACCGTCGCTTTGTGGATGTGGATGTGGTCGGGATGTTTATATCCACCGATCGGATCAAACGTCAACACCACATCGGGCTTAAGTTCGCGAATATATTTGACCACACGTCCGGCCACTTCATCGATCGAATGATTGATCTGCGCATCAGGATGTTGATTGGCTTCCATGCCAGGCATACCCGAATCGCGGTAGCCGAGAAAGAAAACATTCTTCAGTCCGAGAATTTTTGCGGCACGCATCAATTCGTCTGTGCGAAGTTCAGCGGTGTCTTTGAAACCGTTAAGGTGTTCTTCATCCACTGTCCCGGCTTCGCCGCGTGTTGCGCAGACATAATAGGTTTCATACCCTTTTTGAGCGTATAGTGCCAATGTGCCACCCATGCCAAACGATTCATCATCCGGGTGGGCTAATACTGCCAGAATTTTCTTTGTCATGTTTCCTCGTATAATGTTGATTGTAATCAAATTTCAGACGACAATCCCCCATCAAAAATTACAGGAGACGGAATGAAATTCGAAACAGCAGCGATTCACGCAGGACAGGAACCCGACCCCAACAATGGAGCGGTGATGACGCCCGTTTATCTCACATCGACGTATATGCAGGACGGTGTAGGCAGACCACGTCAGGGATATGAATATTCACGCACCATGAATCCCACACGAAAGGCACTGCAGGATTGTCTCGCCGCACTCGAAGGCGGAAGCTTCGGTCTCGCCTTTGCTTCGGGGCTTGCGGCAACAGATACCGTGCTTCGCCTCTTGAATGCGGATTCGCACGTTCTGGCTGGCAACGATGTCTATGGCGGCACGTTCCGTCTCTTTGACAAGGTGCTGCGCCGCTTCCACCTGGATTTCACATTTGCCGACACCACCGATCCCGAGTCTGTGGCTGAAGCCATGACTCCGTCTACGCGGCTCGTCTGGCTGGAGACGCCCACCAACCCCTTCCTGCGCGTGACAGATATTCGCGCCGTGGCAGAGATCGTCCACGCGCATCCAAACTATCCATTGCTGGTTGTGGATAACACCTTCGCGACGCCCTATCTCCAGCGTCCACTTGAACTGGGTGCAGATATTGTCGTCCATTCGATGACGAAATATCTCGGCGGGCACTCCGACGTGGTTGGTGGTGCAGTGATCGTGAAAGACAAGGAACTTGCTGATCGACTTTACTTCTTGCAGAATGCAGTTGGCGCCGTGCTTGGACCGATGGATGCCTTTCTTGTATTGCGTGGTATCAAGACCCTGCCCTTACGTATGGACAGGCACTTTGAAAATGCATTGGCAATTGTAGGTTTTTTGGAAAAGCATCCAAAAGTGGCAAAGCTGATTTACCCGTTCCATGAGAGTCATCCGCAGTTGAAGATCGCCCAACGCCAGATGAAGAATGGCGGCGGGATGATCTCGTTTATCATGAAAGGCGGGCGCGATGCAGCCATAAAGGTTGTGGAAAGCACGAAGATCTTTACGCTCGCCGAGTCGCTGGGCGGCGTAGAGTCGTTGATCGAAGTTCCTGCGGCGATGACACATCTTTCGGTCGCCGGGTCACAACTTGAAGTAGACCCCGGATTGGTACGCTTATCGGTAGGGATCGAAAATAAAGATGATCTGATCGAAGATTTGCAACAGGCTTTGAATAACGCATAAACAAAGAGCGGACTTCCTACGAAGTCCGCTCTTTGTTTGCATGAATGGCCACGAGTGTAACATCATCGTCCTGCTTTGCCCCGCTTTGATAATGCATCAGTGAGTCGAAGAGCTGGTCACAGGCTGCCTGAGCTGTCGCCACAGACAAGCCAGATAACATGGTCTTGATTCGTTCCAATCCGAAGGGAATACCTTTCGGGTTTCGGCAGTCGGTCATTCCATCGGTGAACATGACGAGCATCGAGTCCATGGGCAACTGGATGCTGTATTCATCCAATGTGATATCTTCCCAAAGTCCCAACGCCATGCCCGGCTTATGCGGCAATCGATGCACGGTACCATCCGAGTCCAGGATGAGTGGTGGTTCGTGCCCGGCGCGGGCATATTCAAAATCGCCGGTATTAATGTCCAATACGCCATATAACGCGGTGACAAACTGGGTGGATTTTTCGAGTCGAGTGATGTGCCGGTTCACGCGACGCAACACCTCGCCGGGAGAGATGAAACTATCCGCTTCGGCGATGATCAAGGCATGTGCTCTGGCCATAAAAATGGCTGAAGGGACACCCTTGTCCGCGACATCGCCGATCAACACGCCGATCTTATGAGTGTCAAGCACAAAGACATCGTAGAAGTCACCGCCCACCGCCCGGGCTGGAAGGATGCGTCCACCAAAATCATATCCATCTACGAGAGGTAACGTATCTGGCAGGATCGACATTTGGATCTCGGCAGCAACCTTGAGTTCCCGTTCGAGTCGTTCCTTTTCGATCAACTGTTCTTGCGCAGCTTTGAGTTCGTCAAAAGCATGTTGCAGCTGTCGATTCTTTTCAGACAGGTCGCGGAAGGTGGAAACATTGGTGTTATCGAGGCGGTGGCTCAGCACGCCGACCATGTCACTGGCAAGGTGTGGATGCCGCTGCAAGAGGTCCATCAACTGAGGTCGACTCATACTGAGCAAGACAACTTCGCCGCGTGCACGGACACTGGCGGTCCGCGGCGCGCCTGTGATGAGACTCATTTCCCCAATATATTCCCCTTCATAGATCCGGTTCAGCACCAGTTCATCATCCGTATTGGGTCCTTTAAGAATCTCAAGCTCACCACTGACAATGACATACATTTTCTCTCCCGTATCACCCTCACGAAACAGGATCTCGCCGGGTTTCAGGTTGACCGCCTCCAGGCCGGACATAATGCGATCCAACTCATCAGTTGGGAGATTGGTAAAAAAGGGGATTTGGGCAAGAAGATTTACTGACATAGGATATTTCTATTGTACACGAAACCCGGTAATCTAGGCCACCCACATATTCATTGCGAACAGGGCAGATAGCAGCCCCATCCACAAAATGGATGCAATCGTCCAAACCCGATCGAAGACCGGGTTCCTACCCCAATCGGCCAACGCGATGAAAACAGCCGGGGCCGTCAAAATGTAGCGATGCATGCCAGAGGCCGGTCCGCTCCCCCACGAGATCAGGATGATCGTGAGACTAAGCCAGGCTACTTCTGGATAGTTTCGCATGCACTTGAAACATGCAATCAATGACAGGATGAACAGGACAATGATGATCGAATAGTTCGCACCACGCTGCTGAATATCGAAGGACAAGGATTGGAAGGCCTGTGTCCAATCCTGGATGGCGCCGGGAATATCCATGAATGTGCTGCCAAAGAAGGTTTGTTCGACAAAATCGAACGCCAACCCATAATAGGAAAACTTCCAGATCAGGAATGCAATGAGCGGAGCAAACGCTGCAACTGCACGCGCCACCGATTGCCAGGGGAGACCCTGCAAGTAGATCTGCTTCCACTCCACGTCTAGATCCGTCCAATCGCCAGAACGTATCCAATCGATCAGCATCGGGACGATCAAGGATACTCCCACAGCACGCGTGAGCGTTGCTCCCACCGCCAAAAGTGCTGCCAGAACCCATTGTTTGCGATTCAAAAGCGCCAGACAACCGAAGACTAATCCAACAAACACACCTTCGGTATAGACTTGCACAAGGAAAAACCCGGTTGGAAAGATAATAAGGTAGAATGCGGCGCGAAGTCCACCTTCTTCGCCCAACGAATCTTTCGTCATGTCATAGAGGGCAAACATGGCTCCCAGTGCCCCCAATGCAGAGACGGTCACACCTGCAAGTGTTGCTGTCGCGATCGGGTTCAGTCCCAACAAGCTTAACGGGACCATGAATAAGCGTATCAAAAGTGGGAAGAACGGCAGGAAGGAATAGCTTTTGGTGAGTTGATTGTCAGGAGGTCCGATGAGATCAGTGGCAGGGTCGTCATATCCGCCAACGGCAATTGCCAGATAATATTCAGAGTCCCAGGCAACCTGATGGTTCATGAATGGTTCGAGTAGATATTTCTGCCCTTTCTGATAACCGGCCCCCGTTTCATTTGTCGTCCAGAGGACCGCATTATCAGGCCACTTGATAATCAAGCGTGCATCTGCCCATGCCTGAAAAGCAATGACAAGGATGGCCCAACCAAGCCATGTGAAGAAAATAATCCGTGATGATTTCATAGTCCTATTTCTCGATCTGTGTAACGATCATATCCTGCATAAAGAATCGCTGTGAGATGAAAAGGATGATGACCGGCACGATCATTATCAATAACGCGCCCACCATCAATGTCTCAGGTGTAAAGAAGAAGCTCTGGCTCCGCTGCACACCGAAAGATACAAGCTGCAGATCAGGGCGAATGCCCAGGTACAGGCTTGCCATGCGTGTCTCATTCCAGATGTAGAAGAAATGCAGCAAAGCGACTGTAGTCACCACAGGGACAGACTGCGGCAGAATGACCGAGATCAGAATCCGCAGCGGACCGGCGCCGTCCAACATGGCAGCTTCATCAAGATCTTTGGGGATGCTCTTGAAATTTTGACGAAGTAAAAAAATGAAGATCGCGCTGCCAAAAAAATGAGGGACAATCAACGGAAGCCATGTTCCGATCCAGTTCAACATATGTCCACTGAACAAATAATAGGTAGGGACCAGCGTGATATTGCTGGGGATCATGATCGTGGCAATCAGCAGAAAAAAGATGTATTTCACGCCCGGAATACGGAAACGTGAAAAGCCATACGCTACCATAATGGAGGAAGCCAATACGCCAATCTCGCTGATAAATGCAACGATAAATGTGTTCTTGATATACAGTGGCAGGCTTGTGATTTCGATGAAGTTCCTGAAATTCTCGAGTGTAGGGCTAAATTTGTAAACCGGCTCCAGCATACGCCAGTTTCCATTCCACTGGATGGGGCCGGCGTCAGGATTCTGGGGGTCAATAAATTCACTCGATTTGCGAGCAGGCTTAAATAAAGCCAGTTGTTTTACCGTTCCATCCTCCATGGGGACATAGTAGACGATTCGATCCTTGCCTTCGTAATTGAATGTAATACGTTCCGAAGGCAGGATGGGCGCATTGGGATTTAGGAACTGGTCACGCGGTGTCAGTGAAGCAATGATCATGAACGGCAATGGAGACAGATACGCCACCATGAACAGGAACAGGAACAGGTTGAGCAAAGCCGTGCCTGTAAAATCCCAGAGGCGAAGAGTCAGGCGCGATGCACCCTGCGAACGCAGTGACGCGCGATCAAATTTCAACATCAGTGTCCTCCTCGGGAAAGTAAACCCAATGCCGGGATGTCTGAAAGAGGACAATGGTAACCGTCATCATAATTGCGAATGTGATCCATGCCAGGGCACTGGCATATCCCAGATTCGCCTGCGTGAACATCACATTGTTGATATAGCCTTCCATGGGCGAAAGGCTGAAGCTCAGAATATAGCCACGGTCTAGAAGTACGGCGCCACCGAACGCGGCCGTCAGGTTGATCACGAGGGTGAAAAATATGGCAGGCGAGATCATCGGCAGCGTGATGGAAAAGAAGCGAGCGAACGGTCCCGCCCCATCGACTCGGGCCGCTTCATAGATCTCATTCGGCACACTTTCCATCGCACCGTAAAGGATCAGGAACCCGGGTCCAATACTCCAGAGCGCCATGAACGGAAGGAGGAGCCCAAATCCATTGATCGGGGGAAGTCCCAACGGTGTAGCGATCAAACGATCGGCATATTGAAGAGACCCCTGAAAGATGAAGAAAATGGACGTAGCGGGGATAATGCTGGTCATGAAGAGCAACGTCCGCAGGAAACGTTTATTTTTGAGACGCTGACTGGTAAAAATAGCGGCCAACACAAGAGCAACAAAGATTTCAATGGGGACAGTGAACAGGAAGTAAGTCAATGACCCGAACAAGCTCAAACTCGCCTCACCATCGCGAAGAAAATGAGCATAATTCTTCAACCCGATGAACTGTGTCTCCAACGGATTCAGCATGTGAAAATCGGTGAATGAAAACACAAGCGAGGCAAGAATCGGCAAGGCCTTCAACACCACAAAGCCGATGATCCATGGTGAAAGGAAGAGCCAACCAATGCGTGCCTCCTGTTGTAAACGTGTGCTGCGACGACGGTCAGGTTTGCGTTGCGCAAACAGATCGCTCTGACGGACAATATCCATATATTCCCTCTTCTAAAACTCGACCACTTCCTTGCCCGCCAGCTTATCCTGGATGCGTCCGATCACTGTATCAAGGTGATGCTGTTGATGGACAAAATCAAGATCATCAGTACGGATCGTCAGGACCGGGCACAGGTCGAACGCACCCAACCAATCGTCGTAAAATGAATCGAGCAAGGTCAGATACTCGGGCGTAATACCGGTCTCCATATTGCGCGCCCGGCGGCGGATGCGGTCCATTAGAACGTTGACCGGCGCCTTGAGGTAGATCAACAGGTTTGGGCGCGGCAATCCTTTCATCACGATCTCAAACAAACGACGATATGCCAGATAATCACGCTCCGAGAAATCGCCCATATGATGAAGAGCACGCGCAAAGATATAGAAATCTTCATAAATGCTGCGATCCAGAATGGCCGAACGCGGGTCATTGACCGCATCCAAATATTGTTCAGCGCGATGACCTAGAAAGAATATCTGGAGGTGAAATGACCAGGCGCGCATGTCTCCATAAAAATCCGCCAGAAACGGGTTGTCTGAAACCGATTCGTAGCCTGTCCACCAGTTTAAGCGTGAGCCGATGCGTTCCGTTAGTGATGTCTTCCCCACTCCGATATTCCCCGCTACGACGACAAGATGCTTGGTCATATTTGCCTCACACGTCAAAGATAATTGCGCCGAGTATAGACTCACCAAACAAATTTGTCGAGACCAAATAGTGTAGAATGGGTATAATTTTCGGACAAGGAGACAATAATGACTACAACGCTGAAGATCAGGGATGCCGCAGGGTGGACAATGTTTATCTTTGGTGTCCTGGCGCTTCTTCTCGGACTACTTGGCCTGATCCGCCCCGAATTGCTTTTATCCATCCTGGGCTTTACCGTGCTCGAACGAGCCGCACGAGCATCCGGTGACTACACGCTAGTTTTTATGATCGCATCATCTATGGCTTCATTCAATATAGGTGTGTATTATGTACTGGCTGCCCTTAACAATGTAAAACAGTTCTATAAATGGACCGTCCCCTTCCGAGGTGTGACATTCACCGTTTTCACGGTTGCAGCTTTGACTGGGCTTGCCCCCATCCGCTTCATCGCTGTGGGTGCCTGGGAATTAACAGGTGCCATTGCAACAGGTATAGCCCTCTGGCAGGGAAACAGGAAGTAGGAGTTCAGCATGCGCTCAACTTGGATCGAACACAACGGCCAAAAGATCTTTTATCAGGATTTTTCCAAGCATTTTTACAATTCATCGGCGGTCAAGGCGGAACTCGAAGAGGTGCAGAAGATCGTTACTTCCCAGCCTAAAAACTCAGTGCTGGTGCTTTCCGATTTCCGCGACACAACCGTAGGCAGCGATTTGCTGGCATCCATGAACGCGGCATCTGCAGCAACCAAAACGCATGTCCGCAAAACGGCCGTGCTGGGAGTCACTGGAATGAAGCGCAAACTCGCTGACCTGTTGACCGCCCTGACCGGGCAGCCCCTCAAATACTTCGATGATATCGAAGCCGCAAAGAACTGGCTTATCCAGGACTAGGATACAAATAAAGAACTCCGGGAATTCAAAATCCCGGAGTTCTACTTTATAATGACGCTGTTATTATTCAAGAGGAGACTATTTATGGCATACAAAATCTTGTTCGGCACCGATGGCTGGCGCGGTGTCATCGCAGAAGACTACACCTTCGACAACGTGCGGCGCGCGGCACAAGGATTCGCATCGTATTTGCTCGAACAGGGTAGACGGGGACAATGGGTCATTGTTGGGCACGACAAACGCTTCCATTCTGAAAACTTTGCAGGAGCGGCTTCTGAAGTCCTGGCAGCCAACGGATTGAACGTCTATCTCACCGAAGGGGCTACACCGACACCGATCATTGCTTTTGCTGTCGTCAACAAGAAGGCTTGTGGCGCGGTCAATATCACGGCGTCACACAACCCCCCCACCGATAACGGATTCAAGGTCCGTGATGAGAACGGCGGAGCAATCGACCCCGACGGGCTGAAGCGGATCGAGGCACTGATCCCCGACTCAGTTGAACAAGTGAAACGCATCCCTTTGGCAGAAGCAAAACGCGATGGCAAGGTCGTGATATTCGATGCGGGAGAGGCGTATTTTACACACGTCCAAAAACTGGTGGACATCCCACGCATCAAGGATGCCGGTTTCACGGTCATGGTGGATGCAATGTGGGGCAACGGCGCAGGCTGGTTTACGAAACTGCTCAGCGGCGGCAAGACCAAAGTGATCGAGATTCACAACCAACGCAATCCATCCTTCCCTGAAATGAAGCGACCTGAACCCATTCGCCCGAACATTGATGTGGGTTTGAAAGCCACGGTCGAAAACAAAGCCGATGTTCTGCTCATCACCGACGGCGATGCCGACCGCTGCGGCATTGGCGACGAGAACGGCGAATTTATTAACCAATTGCGTGTTTACGCACTGCTGGCGTTATACCTGCTCGAGATTCGCGGCGAACGCGGAGACATCGTCAAAACCCTTTCGACGACGACCATGCTCAACAAACTTGGCAATCTGTACAACGTTCCTGTCCATGAGACGGGTGTAGGCTTCAAGTATGTGGCGCCCAAGATGATCGAGACCAACGCGTTGATCGGCGGTGAGGAAAGCGGTGGCTATGCCTTCCGTGGCAACGTGCCGGAACGTGATGGCATTCTGGCTGGCTTATATTTCCTTGACTTTATGGTCCAGACTGGCAGGAAACCGACTGAATTGCTCAAGATGCTATTCGACAAACTCGGCGGCGAGTATTTCTACGATCGCGTGGATACTCCCTTCTCCGGTAACCGCAAGAGCCGCGAACAAATGATCCTTGATGCCAAGCCTGCCACCCTCGGCGGTCTGAAAGTGACGGAGTTAATCACAGTCGATGGCTTCCAGTTCAGACTCGAAGACGGTGGATGGCTATTGATCCGCTTCAGTGGCACCGAACCGATCATGCGCATCTACTGTGAAACGATGCACCAGGACAAAGTAAAAGCCCTTCTGGATGACGGCTTGAAGATCGCTGGGATCAAATAACGATACAAAAAACGCCGCCGAGAAGACTCAGCGGCGTTTTTTTCTTAATTCATTTCTACAAAGCGGTTTTACGCTTCCACCATAGTACACCCACTAACAAAGGCAGAATAAATCCCGTCCCGCCGCAAAGAGGAGAACCGGAAGGTTGTTGAGTTGGTGCAGGAAGAGAGGTTGCTGAAGGCACTGTCGAAACATTCGTTGGTGAAGGAGGAACTTCAACTGTAGGGCTGACAAGAGGTGTTTCCGTCACAAAGATATATTGCGTTGGTGGAACGGGCGTAGCGGTCAGGGCAAGAAAATCATAGCTTGTATCCGTGATCGCTATCGAATCTGGAATAGAGTACGAGATCCATAACAGCAGATCCTTCGCCCGCTCATTATTCGGATCCAATTCAATGGATGTTTTGAGGGCGGTCAGTATTCGCGGAAATAAACCTTCCGTATCGTCCTTACCTGCCATATAAATATTGAAGTAATAATGCGACCACAATAGGTCGGCATACCCGAATTGCCAGAGTGCGTCATCTGGCAGCAAGGCAAGACAGTTCTCATATGCATCTTTGCTTAGTTGATATGCTTCCAACCCATCGGCATCGGTGCGCGGATAACCTTTGTACATAAGCGAAATCTCTTTATATACTTTGCCAAGGCGTCCCCAAGCTTCGCCATCTTTTGGATTTTTTGCAACCGTATTGGTGTCATTTAAAACCATTTGCCACAAGGATGGAGTAACAACTGAGATTTCGATATTGCTTTCACCTGTGGGCTCAAGGTTATCGAAATGCCATTTCACTTCCCTGCCATTTAATACCGCGCCAGGGCTCGTCTGCGAAAAACCGGTTGTTTCATCAGGCAGCCAAACATTGAGACGTGATGCTTCATATGGGAATTGAACAATAATATCGGCCGAGCCGATCGTGTCCTTCCACCCTGCGCCGGTTTCCAGAATGTACTTGAACGCTTCATACGGGTAATATCCGAAGCCGTCTGTTGTGTATGCGACCTCAATCTTGATATCTTCGCCAGGCGGGAACGTTACATTAAAAACAGCCCACGGAACATCTGGGCGCTCCTGATATTCATTGGCAAGTGCCGGCTGCATCTCGCGCCTTGTCTTGACACCATCGCCATTGACTTTGACCGCAATCCCATCGATTTCCGGATAATTTCCGAATCCATCCGAACTGCCACTGAAGAACGATAACGGAAACCGCGCCTGCATCGTTTCAGATTCTGTCCCCAGGTTGCGCATCGTGAACGTCGCCGACGTATACGCGACCGCACCTTGTTCATCATTTGGATCTTGTCGGATATTCAGGACTACAGTTTCTGCCACCATACGGACCTGGGTTACTTCGTCACCTGGAAAAAGGTTGGCGCCCGGAGGAGTCTCAGGCGGAGCGACATCGGCATGCACAACTTTCGATGGAAATAGGGAAATCAAAAACAACAGCACAAACGTGAAGATCAGTATTTTTTGTCTCATGGCTTTCTCCAATCCAACTATATAATCACAGTGTCATTACGTCAAATCACCCATCCTGGTTATGGCTGATATAATCGCCCTGCTTTGTCCATGAAACTCACTGATACACACTGTCACCTTGATTTCAATAAATTCGATGATGACCGCGAGGCAGCCATCCAACGTGCTTTGGATGCGGGCGTGATACGAATGCTCATCCCGGGTTTGAACCTGGATTCGAGTCTCACGGGGGTTCGGCTTGCGGAGGCCCACCCGAATATTTTCGCGGCGGTGGGGTTTCACCCGACGGACTTGGAGAAGTGGGAAGAAAATTCAATAAAAGAATTAAAGTCACTCATCACATTCAGTCATGTCACCCTGAGCAATAGCGAGGGGTCTCTACCCTTGAAATCAGAGATTCTTCGCTCCGCTCAGAATGACATAACAAATAAGATCGTCGCCATTGGCGAGATCGGGCTGGATTATTACTGGGTCAAGGAAGCAGAGAAGCAGGCATTTCAACGTGAAGTGCTCAAACTGCAACTTCAACTCGCGCAGGATATGAACAAACCGGTCATCATCCACATGCGGGAGGAGAATGACGTATGGTTTGGGCAGGCATCTGTCGATCTGCTGGAGATCCTTTCCGCGTGGCACCAGCGGCTCGAAGCAGAAGGTCATCCGCTTGCGGAAAGACCCGGCGTTCTTCATTCCTATAACGGGAATCTCGAAACGGCGAAAAAAGCCATCGGGCTGAACTTCCATATCGGCATCACAGGTCCAGTCACGTATAAAAATGCGGAAGAAAAGCGTCAAATCATCCGCCAATTGCCACTGGAAAGGCTGCTCATCGAGACCGATTCGCCGTTCCTTACGCCGGTTCCTCACCGCGGCAAGCGGAACGAACCTGCATTCGTGGCGCATATTGCTGATAAAATTGCAGAAATTCATCTGACAACCCGCGAACAGGTCGCCGAAATCACGTCTGCAAATGCAGCGCGCCTGTTCGGTTGGGGAGGCTAACTGTTTGAGCTCGACTACTTTTTTCACATCGGTACAAGACCAACTCCAATTTGTTGAACAACGGATCCGAGAACAGGCTGGGGAGGAGCATCATCCGGATCTACGGTCGGCGCTCGAACATTTGCTGGCTGCAGGAGGCAAACGCATCCGTCCGACCTTGGGGTTGCTGGTTGGCAACATGCTGGGTGCGCCCGAGGAGAAGCTCATCACCCTCGGCGCGTCGGTAGAGTTGCTCCATACAGCTACGTTGGTCCACGACGACCTGATCGACGGTGCCCTGCTTCGACGTGGTATGCCCACGTTGAACGCGCGCTGGTCCCCCGCCGCAACCGTGCTGACCGGTGACTTCCTCTTCGCGCGCGCTGCCAAACTCGCCGCCGAGACCGATTACCTGCCGTTGATGAAATTATTTTCTGAGACGCTTGCCACCATCGTCAACGGTGAATTGACTCAAATGTTCTCAGCCCGCGGTGTGATCGACCGTACCAATTACTATGAGCGCATTTACGCCAAAACCGCTTCTCTGTTTGAAATGTCGTCGCTGGCTGCTTCGATGGTCGCCATAGAAGATGAAGATGTCCGCGCTTCGATGAAGTCCTTTGGCTATGAAGTTGGCATGGCATTCCAGATCGTGGATGACATTCTCGACTTCACCGGCGAACAATCAGCCGTTGGCAAGCCGATTGGCTCAGACCTTTTGAACGGGCTTGTCACCCTCCCCGCGATCTACTATGCCGAAGCACATCCCGATGACGAAGACGTGCTGTCGCTGCCAAGCGGCGGCTGGAAAGATACCGAACGCGTCCAACGCATCGTGGATAACATCCGCAAGAACGCGGCGATCGAAAAAGCCATGGAAGAAGCGCGCCAGGCCGTCGGCCGTGCACTCCATGCATTGGAAGATGCGCCCATCTCCCCCGAAAAAGAATCGTTGGAGAATCTGGCGAAGTTCATTGTCGATCGAAAAGTCTAAATCCAGACTTCCAGAGTTTTAAAGACTTCGGAAGTCTTTCTGGAGAAATTCCATGCCCAGCCCACGTAAACCCTTCCGCATCAATGTCGGATTCATCATCCATGAAGAGGTGGGATACTCTCACCTCATCCCCTTCGAATTGGACAAGGTCAAGCTGGAAGACCTTGAACTGCAAAACCTGAACGGTGAAGTTACCATTGACCGCACCCCACAGGGTCTCGTGGTGCAGGGAAAATTCTCAGGGGACACCAAACTTGAATGCGTACGCTGCCTGAAGGAATTCACCCACCACCTCAGTTGGAATTTCACTGAATTGTATGCCTTCACAAAAAAATCGGTCAGCGAGTCTGAACTGCTCGTGCCCGATGATGCCCATCTAGATCTGGCTCCACTGATCCGCGAATATGCCCTGCTGGAGATCCCCATCAACCCGCTGCATGATCCGGAATGCAAAGGATTGTGCATCGAATGCGGACAGGATCTAAACATAAAAGACTGCGGTCACAGCCAGAGTGACGAAGATTCACCATTTGCCGCGCTGAAAAAATTATTGTAGTACAATAGCCGCTATGAACTTCAGACCTGCCCTCCCAATGGTGCCAATGACCATGGCCATGCCCCGCATGACCCTGTTATGTCGCGCCTGGATCGCACGTTAGGTTTTATTTCCTGTCAAAAACGGGCTGTCCATGGTTAGGACAGCCTTTTTGTTTGTATTACAACCATGTCATTGCGAGGACATAGTCCGAAGCAATCTCATGTAACCACCTAAATCGAAATTCAGAGTTGCGAGGAGATTGCTTCGCTACACTCGCAACGACATTTGAAACTGGAGGCACGAATGCCCGAAAACATCTTAATCGCCATTGCCTGGCCGTACTCGAACGCTGAAATCCACGTTGGAAATATCACCGGTTCGCATTTGCCGGGTGACATTGTCGCCCGCTATCACCGCCTGAAAGGGAACAAAGTGCTGATGGTCAGCGGCACCGACTCGCATGGGACTCCCGTGGTTATCGCCGCGGATAAGGAAGGAAAGCCGGTCGAGGAAGTATATAAAAAGTATCACGACACTTTTATCGATGTCTTCAACGGATACGGCATCACCTACGACCTGTTCACCAGTACGCACACCGAAAACCATTTCAAGGTGTCGCAGAACATCTTCCTTGCCCTGCAAAAGAACGGATTCATGTTCAAGCAGTTTAGCAAACAATGGTATTCGCCGAGCGCGAACAAGTTCCTACCCGACCGCTACGTGGAAGGGACCTGTTACATCTGCGGTTTCGAGAATGCCCGCTCTGATCAATGCGACCGCTGCGGCAACGTGCTCGAGCCGGAGAAGCTGATCAATCCACGCGCCAAGACCGGTGACGGCGCGCTCGAACTGCGCGAGACCGAACATTTCTATCTCGACCTTTCAAAGCTCGAACCGGATGTTAAGAAATTCCTCAAGGATCGCGCCGATCACATGCGCGATACGGTCATCGGCGAGTCGTTGGGCAAGATCGAAGCCGAGGGACTCAAACCGCGTCCGATCACACGCGATCTCGACTGGGGCATTCCGGTCCCGGTGGAAGGCTGGGACGGTAAGTGCCTGTACGTCTGGTTCGAAGCGGTCATTGGCTACCTCTCCGCTCCGATCGAGTGGGGGCAACTCTCGGCTGAGAAGGATGCGTGGCGCGAGTGGTGGACCAATCCACAAGCGAAGCAGTTCCACTTCATCGGCAAGGACAACATCTTCTTCCACACGTCGCTCTGGCCGGCCGAACTGATGGGCGTGGGTAGTGCGTTCATGGAGTTGTTCACTGGCGAGGAGATTCCGCTCATCCTGCCGTTCGATGTGCCTGCCAATCAGTTCATGAATCTCGAAGGGCAGAAGATCAGCGGCTCACGCAACTGGGCGGTCTGGGGACGGGATGCCTTAACTCGTTACGACCCCGACGCGCTGCGCTATTACCTGACCGTCAACATGCCCGAAGCCAAGGACAGCGACTGGGACTGGAAGGAATTCGTGGCGCGCAACAACAACGAACTCGTCGCCACATGGGGCAACCTGGCCAACCGCGTGCTTGCGTTCTGTTATAAAAATTGGGATGGACACGTTCCCGAGGTAGATCTGAACACGCTTCGTGACATCGACCGCGACTTGATCGCCGCCATCGAAAATGGGTTCAACACCGTTGGCGCGGAACTCGAAGCCGTGCGCCTGCGCATTGCCTTGGGCGAAACCATGAAGCTTGCCACAGCCGTCAATCAATACCTTGACCAGACCGCGCCATGGAGCGCGATCAAAACGGACCGCGAGGCCGCGTCGAAGACCATCTACACCGCTCTGCGAGCCATCGACTCGCTCAAGGTGATGTTCGCCCCGTTCCTGCCGTTCACATCTGAACGCCTGCATACGTTCTTCGCTTATGAAACCCCACTCTTTGGAGAACAATACACCGAAGAAGTACAGGACTCGCTTGGAACACATAAAGTACTCAAATACAAAGGCGTTGAAGGATTACAATGGAAACCCAGCGACTTGAAGCCAGGACAAAAGCTTAATCAGCCAGGCCCCTTGTTCAAGAAGTTGGAAGAGAAAGTTGTGGAAGAAGAACGAGCGAGACTGGGAAAATAAGTACAAGGGCGACCAGAACTGGTCGCCCTTGTACTTTACGAGCTAAAAAAGATGAGCAATATTATTTTGAATACCCAAACCAGCTATGATGCCGTTGCGGCAGAATACGCCCAAAGATTCAAAGACGAGATGGACGACAAGCCCTTCGACCGTGATTGTCTCGACCGTCTCGCAAACGAAGTCGGGGCGCTGGGTCCGATCTGCGATCTCGGCTGCGGACCCGGACAGATCGCGCGCTATTTGCATCGCCAGGGTGTGGATACACTCGGTGTTGACCTGTCGCCGCGCATGATCGAAGAGGCGCAGCGACTGAATCCCGAAATCCCGTTTCATCAAGGCGATATGCTCTCTCTACCCGACGCGGACAACTCCTGGGGTGGGATCGCTGCTTTCTATTGCATTATTCACATTCCGAGGGAAAGAATTGTCGATGCTCTGCGCGAAATGAAGCGCGCACTCAAGCCGGATGGCGTGCTATTGCTCACATTTCACATCGGGACCGAGATCGAGCATCTGGATGACTGGTGGGAGAAACCGGTCAACTTGGATTTTGCGTTTTATCAACCGGAGGAAATGGAGAACTGGTTGAAAGATGCTGGATTTGAAGTAGAGGAAACGTTAGTGCGCGAGCCCAATCCCGAAGTGGAGGTGGCAACGAGGAGGGCGTATATGTTTGCGAGGAAAGGCAACTAAGATGGTTCAACCCCTATTTATACAAGTTACCGTTCGAGCCACAAGAAAATCGCTGCAATGAATCCAATCGTCACAGTGGGAGTTTGTATCCCATTTGGATAGAAATTGAAGGTGTTCAATAACAGTTTGACCCCGTAGAGGGCAATGAACAAGGCGAAAAGACTTGCAGCATAAGGCATGGAGGTACGATGGGATTTGAAGTTCAAAATATGCAAACCAGTGATGACCAAGGCAATGATGCCCACGATAATTTTCACATAGTCCGTGATCGGCCATCCCGTATAGTCACTATAGATCATGATGCTGTGTGTTGCAATGAACAGGATCATCGCGAATTTGACCCACCGGTTTAGTAACACCTGACGCCGAAACGCAAGGAAAACACCGAATACTATCGCCGTGACGGCAAGTAAAAACCAGGATGTATCATCGTATTCCCCGAACAGGAACGGAGCTAATTGTGCGAAAAAGAAGATCGGGAGGATCGACCCGATCAGTTCGAGAATGCCAGGAGGTGTAGCAGGTAGGGACACCGTGAATTGGTCAGATTTCTTTTTTTTCGGGAGGAGGCGCTTCCTCCGTTGGGGTGGTGACCGGCTCCGTCTTGAACGCATCCGCGATCTCTGCTGCATCCTTGTCCGCCAGAAGTTGACTGTACCGGGCATGCAAGGACTGGGTCAGCCGCTGATATGCCCGCTTGCGATGATCCTGCGGGAAGTAATCCACATACTGCCACGAGCGCAGTCGGCGCGGAAGTTCACAGTCATCCAATCGCAATGGGATGATAAAAATGGTCCCTTCGGGTTTTTCAAGTGCAATATCCAGGGCGAACTTCAGCTCACGCTGAATGTACCCCTCTTTCGTAACGGAATTCTTCGACAGGCAGACGATAACCGCGTGAGCCTTTTCCACGGCTTTCTCGATCTCGAGATCCCAATCCTGGCCGGGAAGCAGCTTCTCTTCGTCCAACCATGGATCGAGCCAGCTTTCGCCTAGCAGACGCAGATATAACTCGCGAACAATCGGTTTATCATGCGATGAATGACAGAGAAAAACGCTAAGTTTGGGTTCGCTCATTTGTCATTTCCAATAAAAAGAGTCCGTCTACCAGGTAATGGAAATATTTTACAACGAATTTACATCTTAATCATAGCCTGACAACACCCCAAAATTACAATTCAAAGAAAACATCGGAGGATGACAATGAAAACCAAAACCGTGTCCATTTTACTCATCATATTCACATTTCTTCTCAGCGCCTGCCGGGCGAACATTTCCCGCAATAGTGATGGGACTGTGACCGTGGAGACCACCATCAGCCAGCAGGAATTACAGGAAGCGATCACCGCATCCATCGCTGACCCGCTGATCACCGAGTTGAACGTCACGCTCCAATCGGGATATGTAACCGTTACAGGTCAACGCCAGCGCTTGAACGATGCCAGCAAGACCGACGCGCTCAGCTTCCGTCTGGATCTGGGCGTGAGTGGCGGTCAACTGACAGCGACGATCTCGAATGCTCTTCTCGACAACAAACCGCTTGACCAGAGCCGTGTCGATCACTGGAACCAGACCATCGCCAGCCGGATCGCCATTATCGGAAAGAAACGGCCGAACAGCAGCATCCAATCGGTCAGCGTGACGCCTGAGGCGGTGACAATGACCTGGGTCGTCTCGAAATAACAGGATCGCCGCCATCCCAAATAGGGATGGCGGCATTTCTTACAGATCGTTGGAAAACGCTTAAAGCAAATTATTTTGTGTCGCGCCGCAGAAACAGCAGAAAGCCGAACAGGCGCAATCCTGCACTCAGCCAAAGTGCCCCACCCAGCCCAATGTATTCCGCCAGCCACGTTCCCAACAATGGAGCAATGATCGTGGACAAATATTGCATGGACTGCGCCAGCGAAACGAACGTTGCGCTGTATTCGGCAGGACAAGTCTTCATTAACTCATCGAAGAACACCAGATCGAGCCCACCCTGGAAAAAACCTGCGATTCCAGCATAAAGGATGATCATTTCTATGCGCGGGGTTGCTGCGCTCAGTGCCGGGTATAGGACCATTCCCAAAGTTGTCGCCAATAACACAAACCGCCCGCCACGCTGACGGGACACTTTCGGCCACAGATAATAGCCCAGCAGCATGACCAGCGTCATCGTCATGTTGACCGTGCCGATCTGTGCATCTGTAGCGCCGACAGTGCGGACCAGGAAAAGCGGCATGATCGGCGTGCTCAACACCAACGCAGAATAATAGACAAACCGTTTCGAAGAAAAAGAAAGAAAGGCAGGGTTTGCCTTGAGCATGTTGAGGTAATTCTGAAGCCCTTCACGCGGACTTGTGCTCCTCGTTAACGAAGGCATCTCACTATCGGGCAGGTGGATCTGCCTCGAAAAATAGAAACTGACGAAGCCGCCCAATGACAAGACGAGGAACATGATGGCGTAATTTAGCGGGAAATCGATCAGGTCGATCACGCGCGTCACGATAAATGTCCCCACTACACCCGTGATGCCAAAGATCGTCCAGCGCCGGCTGAGGAGAGTGTACCGTCCCTGCGGACCGGCAACGGCATTCATCACCACGGAAAAGGCTACGGCCAGCGCAGTCTGCGGCAAGGTAGCGAACGCCCAGATCGCCAACGTGGAGAAAATGACGAACTTTTCAGAAACTGCCAGTGTCAGAATGCCTGTCAGTGCATAACACAGGATCACCATCAAGCGCGATAAGCTATACCAGGGAACGATATTCCTGCGTGTCTGCAGAAAACGTCCCACCAAAATTGCCAGGAATAAACCGGTCACACCTGGCATCGATGAAAGCAAACCGACCTGAAAATTCGTCGCCCCCAGACGGGTGAGAAATACAGGCAAAAAAGGTGCAGCGATATTCGAGATACTCACACCTACTGCGTCGATCTGCACATAACGGAAGTTCAGTTTTTGGATCTTGAGTTCCTGCCCGGTAGCTTCAGTGTCCATACGCGGCAGGATTATAACGCCCATGAAGTAAAATCAATTTATGATACAGATCCGCCCCATCCAACCTCATGAGTGGGACCAGGCGAAGCGCGTTGTCTATCGCGTTGCTCATGTTGTGTTCAACGACCCACGTCCACTCGAAGAGTCCATTGCCTACTACGAGTCCAAACATGAGCTCAAGGACATGGACGATATCCAGACGAATTATTTCGAGAACGGTGGAACCTTTCTCGTCATGTTCGATGGCGACGAGATGATCTGCACCGGAGCGATCCGTAAACTGGACGAGCAGACATGCGAGCTAAAACGACTCTGGCTCTTGCACGAATACCAGCAGCGCGGTCTCGGCTATCGTATGCTCAGCCAACTTCTCGCAATTGCCCGCCGCATGGGATACAAACGCATGTGGCTCCAAACAGATGAAGACGCACAAAGCCGCGCCGTGGAGTTTTATAAGCAGATAGGCTTTTACGAGATCCCGCGGTACAGCGATCGAACCGATGACATTTGCATGGAAATGTATCTGTAGGGGCGAAGCATGCTTCACCCCTACAATTGCACCGCATTCAACCAATCGGGCAGCTGCGCGAATAACTGCTTCATAATATCCTTCGCGCGCTGATTGAAGATCTCGATATTGTCATACGCTTCTCCGCCCTCTTCGCTGACCATGTCACTGACTGCCCGCAATATCAACAGGCGGGCATTATTTTTTCGTGCAACCCACGCAAATGCCGCAGACTCCCAATCGGCAGCGATGGCCCCCTTCGACCTGAGAAAGGGTATCTTCGAGGGCGGCAGGTCGCTATCGGCGGAGGCCATGATGCCGCGTCGAACGGGATGCGGATAGGGCTCCGGGAGCCAGGCCAGGTCCACGGAAGAAGCGTAGTAGGTCGAGATATCGAGATTCCCCATGAGTTCCACAATGTCATAGACGAAGGTCTTCTCCACAAGGATGACATCCCCCTGATTCACGACTCCTTCAAAGCCGCCGCAAGTCCCCAAATTGACAATGAGGTCCGGTGAATAGTGATCGATCACATATTGGATCATCGCTGCCGAGGCGATCTTGCCCCAGCCACTATGAAAAAGTGTCAGGTGCCCCCCTGTGTGCGAGGCAGGTATGTCAAGTTTCACGTCCATCGAGTGACCGAATGGCGACTGCTTGATTTCGCAGTTTGGGAACAACGGTTTGACACCTTCCCACTCGGCAATGGCGGAGATCAGTACAACAACGTTCATGAGAGCACCTCACAGCGGCGTGCCATGTTCGATCGAAATTAGCGATGGTCGCGAACATCCCTTCAAGGCAGCGTAACCGCAAAAGTAAATTGGCGTGAATTATAACAATGGAAATTGGGCGAAAAGTTAGTTCTTCGCCAGGATTGCTTTTATGTTCTTCCCACCCATCAGGTCATTCGGGATCTCGTCCTCTTTATATGCCTCCCATGTTTCGGTGTGGACGAGTTCCTTCTTCGATTGCAGTTCCACTAGGGGACCCAGGCTGCCGATCTCGGTAAAGCGATGGTTGGTATACACTTCGGCATTGGAGCCATAATCGGGGTAGTCTTCATTTCTTCGCACACCGTACCGCTTTACAAATAAAGTATCGTCATAGAAATATCCCAGCCAGCCATGCGGATTAAAATAACCGACCTTGAACGGTTGTGGATTAGGTGCCGAGTTGACGAGAATAAAATCATCGCCCAACTTGAGACGTGGGTCATCCCAGCGTGAGTACGGCCAAAGAGCAAAGCGCCGGTTGGGGAGAACATCTTCCGAATCCAAAACGCCAGATTGCTGCGGCAAAATGGCCGTTCCGCCGGGACGCATGAGAGTCACTGCCCATGGCGATAAGCGAACCGAACTCCATCCGTGATTTTCGAGCACATGTTTTACCACCACGAATGGATGACTCGCGCTTAACTGGATCGAGATCGTTTTCCGAATGTGAGTGAATGGATCGATCGGTCCCTGTAGACGAAATCCGTCTTCATATTGCTTAACCGTCAACCCGGTATCGTCAGGGAGGTAACTATACGTGGCTGACTCTGGGGCATGCAGCAGGCGATGTCCGCCATGGAGATGAAAGCTGCCCGTTTTGGATGGCACTGTGATATCCGGCACTTCTGCGAACAAATTCTCCCCCGTCCATGCCGGGATGAGGCGCACAATGCGTGGCCCCCCTTCCGTCAGACACTCCAGGCGGAAGAATTGGTTTTCATAGATGGCTGTCTTATGTCCATGAAAGGTTGAGATGCTCATAGGGTTACTATAGTGTACCGAACGTCCGCCTACCATTCCAACTTCATAACGGGTATTTATGCTGACACAATAATAACATAGCCGCCGAATGTTTCTGTAGCCAAAGATAGTCCGGTTTTCTTACGGCATTTTGTGTGACCGGTTTTTCATCGAATATAATCACACCATGACCAACAAACAACCCAACTCAAAAATGTGTTTTATCTGCGGTCTTGAAAACCCGGTGGGACTTCACTTGCATATCTACGAAATCGAGCCCGGCATTGTAGAGACAACATATATTGCACCTGATCACTTCCAGGGGTATCCTGGCGTGCTGCACGGTGGGATCGTCGGCGCGATCATCGACGAGATTTCAGGGCGTGCACTCATGGGCGATGATCCGATGAATCCACGTTTTATGTTCACCGCCAAGCTCGAAGTGAAATATCGCAAAAATGTTCCCATCGGCAGACTGTTGAAGATCATTGGCAAGAGGGTAAAAGCCAAGGCGCGCTCCGCTGAGGCGTGGGCTGGAATCTACGATGCCGAGACGAATGAGTTGTTCGCCGAAGGCACCACGATCCTGATGAACGTCCCGCCGGAGCAGTTTGACAGGTCCCGGTTGGATGAATTGGGCTGGAAGGTCTACCCAGAATAAAATAGACGTGATCGAAGATTGGTTGACACTTTATTGGGCGTTTCGACGTCTACTATTTTGGGAGACCAACCTATGGACGAAATACAGCTTATACGCGATGTGGACCCGGACTTTGAGGAATTTGCAGAGCTATACCGCAGGAATATTACGCGCATATATCGTTATCATTTGGTACACGTAGGGAACACGAATATTGCTGAAGACCTGACCTCACAAACGTTCATGGCGGCATTGAAGGAATTTCCCTCTTTTCGGAAAAGAGGTTCTTTCGTGTCGAGGGTCCTTGAAATAGCAATGGAGAAATGTCGCAAGGATCATCGATGGAGCAAGCGGGAATTACCCACGGATAATGATGCGGTTCTTTATTATCAGGTATCAAGTCTGCCCAGCGATAAAACCGCCATGCAGCGCATGGAAATCGAATCAATTTCCCGCACATTGAAACAAATTTCTCCTGCCCGGGCAGAAGCAATCATCCTATACTTCTTCTGTGACCTAACCCATTCCGAAATCGGCGGTGTGCTTGGGAAAAACACAGATACAATCGAGGCGCTTGTCTCACGCGGATTGAAGGATTTTCACGCTGGCACATCTCCATCGTCAGGTAGGGAAACGATAACCAGCAACATTGAAGATGATGCGCTCCGAGCGCGCCTCGTCCGGACGATTGAACACGCACGCGGATACGGGCTCAACGAGGCAGACGACGTTACGACCTACGCAGTGCTTACCTTCAAATTGGGCGAACG
>CAZKSG010000059.1:0-23692 GCA_964555335.1 uncultured Anaerolinea sp. | reverse complement strand
CGCAACGTCCATGCGATGGCCATTTGAGCAAGGGTTTGTCCGCGCTGCCCGGCAAGCTCGTTCAACTTCTGGACCTTGGGGAGATTTGCTTTCACGTCATCAGGAGTCAACCAGACGCGTTCGGTCTTGCTGGCGCGCGCTCCAGTGGGGATACCATTCAGGTAACGGTCGGTCAATTGTCCCTGCGCGAGAGGCGAGAAGACGATGCAGCCAATTCCCTCTTCGACGAGCACATCCAGCAACCCGCCTTCGATCCAACGATCAAACATATTGTAGGAAGGCTGGTGGATGAGACAGGGAGTCCCCAGATCACGGAGAATTTCGGCAGCGCGACGGGTCTGCTCGGGATTGTAGGAGGAGATGCCAACATAAAGCGCCTTACCCTGACGGACAGCGGAGTCGAGTGCGCCCATCGTCTCTTCGAGTGGAGTTTCGGGGTCGAAGCGGTGGCTGTAGAAGATGTCCACGTAGTCGAGCCCCATGCGCTTGAGGGATGCATCAAGGCTGGCGAGCAGATATTTGCGCGAACCCCATTCGCCATACGGACCGGGCCACATGTCGTAACCTGCCTTGGTAGAGATGATGAGTTCGTCACGATATGGTTGAAAATCCTGCTTGTAGAGCTGACCGAACGTCTCCTCGGCAGAACCAGGAGGAGGTCCGTAGTTGTTAGCGAGGTCGAAGTGCGTGACGCCCATGTCAAAGGCACGACGAGCAATGGCGCGACCATTTTCGATGTTGTCGCGACCGCCAAAGTTGTACCACCAGCCGAGCGAAATGGCAGGCAACTTAAGTCCGCTACGGCCGACGCGGTTGTAGGGCATGGAGTTGTAACGGGTATCTGAAGCAAGGTAGGGCATTAGGGTATCCTTTATGTTTTTATAGGGGCGGATGGCCACCCGCCCCTACATACAAATCAAAACTTCCATTTCTTCAGCGTATCCATCGCCTTGTAATGGGTGAGATCCAATTCCAGCGGGGTGATGGAGACGTAACCTTCTTTGAGCGCGCCGAAGTCGGTGCCAGGTTCGTTGACGCCGGTGGGATATTCGCCGCCGATCCAGTAATACGGTTTGCCGCGCGGGTCCAAACGTTCATCAAGCGCATCGCGGTAGACACGTAATCCCTGTCGCGTGATCATATATCCCTTAAGTTCGTTTTCCTTTAGGTATGGCACATTCACGTTCAATACCACGCCTTCGGGTAAACCATCCGCAAGGACTTGTTCTGCCACACGCCGACCAACAATCGCGGCGGTGGAATAATCCAGTGCACCTTTAAAGCCTTCCGGCGAGTCGAGCGAAACAGCAATACCTTTCACACCCGCGATGACAGCTTCCATGGCAGCGGTGACGGTCCCTGAATAGGTCACATCGTGCCCGATGTTGGCATTCGGATTGATGCCTGATACCACAAGGTCGATCTCTTCTTCAACAAGTCCAAGCAATGGCAGTGCAACACAATCAGATGGTGCACCGTCTGATGCAAATGCAGAGCTTCCATCTGCAAGAAGGACTTCCTTTACGCGCAAGGGGCGATCCATCGTCTTCACATGCCCTGAGGCTGACCAATTGCGGTCGGGCGCGAAGACGGTCACTTTTCCGAGTTTGCGCATTTCCTGAGCAAGGGCGAGCAGTCCCGGCGCTTGAACGCCGTCATCGTTGGTGACGAGAATATGCATAAGGTAATTTCCGGTTTCAGGTTTTATATGTCATTGCGAGCAGAACGAAGCAGTCTCCGATGCGTTAGAGGATTATTTCGTCGCAACGAGATACTGTTAATGATTATAACCCGCCTGTATAATACCCTTTATGCTCGACAAGCGCATCGTTCCCTGCTTTTTGCTTCTCACCCCTTTCCTCCTTCTTCTTTCCTGCACCCCTCAGCCCCAATCCATTACCCAAACGACTCTTTACGTTTATCGCTTCGACCCTCCCGCTTTCGTCGAGTTTTCGGAGGAGCTTCAGCCGATCAACGAAATCCCATTTTCCATTCCTCTTAACTGTTCGCTCTTCGATGTCTTCTCCGCACCGGTCGGGAAATTCCTACTCATCGAGTTAAGTTGCCCCAACGGGCAAACGGTTCTCTTTCTGGATACCGACTCTGGCTCCACTACTCAACCCGTCACCGACTCGGACAGCCACTTCCTTGCATGGACCAGTGATGGCACGTCCGCATATCTCAAAGTTGATTCGCTCGGCAATACACGCATCCTCAGCATGGAGACGAATGGCAACCGCAAAAAGATGAATATCATCGGCTGGACATACGATCTCGCGTCCAAGCCAGACTCCGACGATTTCATCTTCACCTTTTCGCGTGGACTCGGCGCTGGCAGCGAATTGAATTTCACACAAAACAATGGCCGTACTGCTCAAACATTGTATACGGATAAATTCAATTACATTTCCTTTGCACGTTATTCCCCAGATGGAAAACAAATCGCGTTTATCAAGACTCCCGACTCACCTACCCCGTTCACAGTTGGCGAATTATGGGTGATGAATGCAGACGGGTCGAACCCTCGCAAACTGGCAAATGTGGATGCAGGCCACGGCTATACGGCAAACTGGTCGCCAGATGGAAGCAAGATCACTTTTGTGAAGCGGGAAAATCCTGAAGACGAAAGTGCAAATCAAGTATCCGATTCATTAATTAGTAATATATATGTTGTCGAAGTGGCGAGTGGAGAACTGACTCAGGTCACACATCTCACCCACGGGCATGTCGAAACTCCGCACTGGTCACCGGATGGGAACACTTTGGCATTCAATATAGTCGTAGATGGTAGAATGGAAGTGCAGCTCGCGGATGTAGCATCAGGGGAGATTCGTTCCCTTATAACGGAGTCAACCTGTTGCCCCGTGTGGATGCGCAAATGATCGAAAGAGAGTTTGGATGATTCAACGAATCATATTGATCCTCACGTTATCCTTGTTTCTGACATCCTGTGGCGGTGCAGCAGCGGCAACAGAGGCACCGGCAGCGACAGAACCACCTGCTGCCACTGAAGCATTTGCGGGGGATCTCTACACACCCACATCTGAACCGCCCACTGAAACATCCACCCCAGCGCCAACGAACACACCTGCATCTACAGCCACTGAAACGCCATTGCCAACATTAGAGCTTCCCACCGAAGCGGTCAACGCTCCTCAACTCATGGTCTGGGATGGAACACCCACCTATCTCGGTGACTCCACGCCGGGCTTTTCGTTCCGCGTGTCGTACAACCCCGATCTCTGGGCGTTGACCGCCGATCAGTTCGGCTTCCCTGCACTAGGTCATCGTACCATTTCCAACTGCGTGATCTCGGTCACATCAGGGCGCGGCTTGCCCGGCAACATGAATGTGGAACACGAGATCTTGCACACAGACACTGTCACGTTCGATGTAGGCACTGCGTATGAAAACGGAGTGAAAAAATTCGTCACCTACACAGGCGGAGATGGAAATATCATTACCGCGTTCGAAGTTTCATTTGGTGAACAAGGCGACACCTGCATCGCAGATGCGGTGACGGTCCTTTCCACGTTGCGGTCTGTTCCCAGTTCGCGAGCCACGCCTACATCCACGCCGTGATGTAAAATAAACCATATCGAACTGACAGTCACTTCAGCAGTGACTGTCAGTTTAAGGGAACCTTGTGACACGATCGCTTAAGAACGTTCTCACAGCCACTCTTCTTTGTGTACTCTTCCTCAGCGTGCATGGTGCCTCGGCCGAACGTGCGGATGCACCGGCTCAGGCAGTTACACCGTTCCTGTATCCTCCCTATCCGGGTTCAGCTTCGCAGGAATCCATCTTCGACCATTCCACTCCAAACTATACATTCGACAACAAGATCGTCGCCTATTCAGGCGATGTCGCCAACAAGAACTGTCCTGTCCCTGCGCCTGCCGGAACACCCCCGCCACAATCGGGTGTATGCAATGCAGGAGGCGGTGGATATTGGTCGTACAGCCTGGGCGACTGGGTCTGGTATGACGGTCACGATGGCGTGGATTATGGCATCTCGTACCGTCCCGTCTACGCCGCTGCAGATGCAGATCAGATCGTCTACGCCGGATGGTGGGATCCGCAGAACCACAAGATCAATCTTGGCATTTACGTTCGTCTGCATCACCCGAACGGATACAACACCTACTACGGACACATGAGCTCCGTTGCAGTGCAGGCTTGTTCCACGATTGGCTGCGCATCGGTGCCCCACGGTGAAATGCTCGGCATCAGCGGCACTACCGGGAACTCTTCAGGACCGCACCTACACTTGCTCGTACGTAACACCGCCAATAAGTCGGTTGACCCGTATGGATGGAAAGGCTCAGGCACAGACCCGTGGTCCAGCAATCAACCTGAGTCATTATGGGTGGCATATCCATCACTCGTCTATTATGGGGCGAAGATCTATCCATCGGGCCCCGCGTTGAACTATCCGCCTGCGGCGACCACAGGCATTCTCGTGGACGATGGCACGGCAAACTTTGTCGAAACGCCGTTGGAATGCTGGGGAGATATTGCCTCGTCAGGCGCGCAGGGCGGCATCATGCGCTTTATAAAAGCGCGCACCACCGCTCCCACATGCACTGCACAGTGGTATCTACCCGCGGGCGCGAACGATGGATTGTATTCGGTCTATGTACGCATTCCGCCAACCCGTGCAACGACCGAAGGCGCGATCTATACCATCAATCATGCAGGCAAGGCAGATACGGTAGTCGTCAATCAGGCGGTCTTCCCCAATATCTATTATGTTACCGATGGTTGGCTCTACATTGGAAAATACAACTTCAATGGCAGCGGTGACGAATACATCCAACTGACAAATCGAACCCAGGATGAGACAGCCGCAGTCGCCGATCTTTTCGTCGGTGTGGACGCGGTGCGCTTCGTCTTCCAGGGCAGCACGCCTCCGACTCCGCTTACGCCCGTCACTGCCACATCCACGCAAACTCCCAGCATTACGCCATCCCCAACGATTACACGGACTCCGACGGTCACTCGTACGCCATCCAACACGCCCTCCCCCACCGCCACGCGGACTCCATCCAATACTCCCACGGCGACGATCACACGCACGCCGACTGCGACTCGCACACCTACCTTCACCAGCACTCCCACGCGAACGTTCACGCCCTCCCGTACACCCACTGCGACACGGACATCGACTCCGACTCGTACTCCTACTCTGACGCGCACACCGACACCCACCCGAACAGCAACGCCCACGCGTACACCCTCGCGTACTCCCACTGTTACGCGAACAAAACTTCCGACCGCCACGCCGGTATATACGCTCATCAATGTGTACTTTGCCAACAAGGTACGCTATGATGCCAACCTGCCGCCCATTGAAGTGGCAGGCAAACGTTGGGCAAAGAGCAACATGCTGCCACAAACCGCGCTCAACGAATATTTCAAAGGGCCCGGCTCCACAGAACGGTATTCTTATGGCTGGGTCGCCATCTACAATGGCTTCACCGGCTACAACAAACTGGAGATTACGGATGGCGTCGCTCATGTATATCTGACGGGCGCATGTACATCCGAAGGCAAAGACTTTAACATCGCCGATCTCTTGCGCTTGAACCTCAAGCAATTCCCGGCGATCCAATACGTCAAGATTTATGACCAGAACGGACAAACACAGAATCCCACCGGTCAGAGCGACTCGGAGCCGGTCTGTCTCTCGCAATACTTCTCACCCACACCAACTCCCACGCGCACGTCGACTCCCACACGAACTCCCACGCCGACGCGCACACCTACACACACGCGTCTGCCGAGTTCCACGCCTCAATATACATTGGTAAATGTATATTTCATCAGCAAGTATCGCTTCGATAACAACCTGCCACCGTTTGAAATGGCTGGCAAACGTTGGGCGAAGTCCAATAACATTATCGGCACGGTCCTTACAGAATATTTCAAGGGACCCGGCTCCACAGAACGCTATTCCTACGGCTGGATCGCCATCTATAACGGTTTCACGGGCTACAGCAAAGTAGAGATTACAAACGGCATTGCCCGTGTCTATCTCACAGGAACGTGTCAACCCAGCGGCTCTTCCTACGATATCGGTGACATCCTGATGTACAATCTCAAACAGTTTCCCGAGATCCAGTTTGTCAAGATCTACGATCAAAACGGTATCACAAACGATCCAAGCGGGTTGAGCGACTCTGTCCCCCAGTGTTTGATGCCATAGAATATACTTGATACCAAATGCATGCTTCCATCCCGCTTTGAACATAAAATCTTGCCCACGAGAAAATTCGTGGGCAAGTTATATTCTTAATGGGTCTATCCGATTCTTCTATTTCACTTCGATCTCTTCATATGCAAAGTTGTCATACGCCACGGTCATGGAGTGGAAGCTCATCCCCAGCCCTGCCAGGGTCGGTTTGGCAGGCTGCAAGTAGAGGATATACATCAACCCGTTGTTAACGGTAAAGTACACATCTACAAAACCAGATTGTGCCGAAGGTTTAACCTCGATCACAATATGGTTTGTCGCCGTGGTGGGGTTAATATATCCAGAGAGATTCGAATTCAACTCACTCAACAATGACTTGCCATAGTCGTAATCGCGGACGGTGTAGACCTGCCAGGTGGAAACCCCAAAATAAATGACCCGGTCTAATCTTCCCTGGCCTGCACTCACCAATCCGACGATGCCATAGAAGCGGTCCGTGGGTCCGCTCACATATGTGACGTCGGTGCTGACGCGATAATAGGTATGCTCGCCACAGACCTCACAGACCACAAGGTTGAATTGTTCGCCCATATTGTCCTTCGGTTCGAACGGTCCAAACAACAGGCGTCCGTCTTCGATCTTACACTGATCACAGGTGTAACGACTGAGCGCATCCGCCTGTGAAAAATCATCCTTGAAAGAGAAGGGTCCTGGCGTGGGAGTGATCGTAGGCGTATCGGTTGGGATGGGACTGGGCGTCAGTGTGGGCGTCTCAGTACTGGTGGGGATCGGCGTCAGCGTTGGCGTGAACGTAGGAGTAATGGTCGGCGTTTCCGTGGGGAACAGTCCGCCGATCAAAGGTGCCGATTGAAGACTACATCCGCTTAAGAGAAGTACCAACAATAAAAGGATACCTTTATATATTTTGGTCATGCTTTCCTCCTGGTGGGGCGTAATGGTTTCGAAACTCATTATATAGTACAAAAGATAGGTATAAAGGACGGTTGCAAATCTCGCAACGGCACAGTAGTATGTGTGTTAGGAGGAATGAATGAATCGCCGTTTTTGGATCGTCACCTTACTTATCCTCATCGCAGCTTCATCATGCAATTACCCGGGGACGCCACCCCAAACTACTCCGCCTCTTTCCACGCCGACATTTGATTCCGTAACCACGACCATCGCCACCCCAACCACCGTTCCGATCGAGACCTTGCTGGCAGACGTGGAACTTCCAACCCAGCCACCTACATCCACGCCAGAGATCACACTGGCATCGTCTCGCGGACTGCCCGTCAACTGCCGCTTCGGACCGGATGTCTCTTATACCATCGTCGGAGCACTCAACCCAGGAAGGAAGGCAGAGGTCATCGGCAAGAACATCGACATCACCTGGCTGTTCGTACGCAACCCGAGTGACCCATCCACATCGTGCTGGTTGTCGGTGGACTATATCAATGTGGAAGGGGACGTGGAACGACTCCCAGTGATTGGCCCGCCTGAGATCATGGTCACCGGCATCAAGGTCCGTGTGGAACCGGCCGTGATGAACGTGGCCTGTGATGCGTTCCCACAGACCGTTACCATCAGCGCAGATATCATCACGAATGGACCATCCATCGTCACCTGGCAATGGGAGTCCAACATGGGGCAAAAATCTGTTGAGAAGCAGATCCTGTTCGAATCGGGAGACATCAAGACCGTACAGGATTATTACCAGGTAAACAAAGTGGCGGATTATACGATCCTGGTTACGACCACACTGCCGAATACAGCCAGGGGCGAAGCAAACTTCAAAGTGATCTGCACACCTTAAAACCACCCGGACCTCCGTTTCTCATTATCCGCTCGTGTTGCTCGAGCGGATTTTTTGACCCCATACGGTACGATGCAACGACATGATATATAATCATTTAATGAAGGAGGCTGTATGAAACAAATCGCGATTATTGTTGCCCTTTTCTTTCTAACAGCCTGTGCGCCCTCCACACAGGATGGTACTTCTGCCCCCACAGATAAACTCGCAGAGATCCAGGCACGCGGAACGCTGGTCATCGCCACCGATGCGAGTTATGTACCACAATCGCGGTTGATCGAAGGGTCCCAGCCGCGCGAGGGGACAAAATGCGAGCCGACCCAATATGCCGCCAACCAATTCGAAGGGTTCGATGTGGATGTCGCTGTGGAACTTGCAAATCGTCTCGGCGTGGAGGCCTGCTTTGTCACCCCGCCCTGGAGCCAGCTCGTTGCCGGTCATTGGGGTGATAATTGGGACGTGCATATCGGTTCTGTGGCGATCACTTATGATCGCATGAAGGATCTGTATTTTTCCACGCCTTACTACGCCACACCCACTGTACTGCTCGCTCACAAGGACAATACAACCTACCAAAAAGCGGAGGACCTTTCTGGAAAACGGATCGGCGCCTGTGTGGCCTGTACGTTCGAGTACTACTTGAACGGGACGTTGAAAATGCCTGGGCAGGAAATCCAGTATCGCATCAAAAATGCCAAAATGGTCGCCTATGAGAACGAAGATCCGGCGATTGAGGATCTATCCCTGGGCGATGGTGTTGAACTCGACGCCGTGATAACCATTCTCCCCAAGGCGCGCGCCGCAATCGCCGCGGGCAAACCCGTCAAGATCATCGGACAACCACTGATCTTTGCCTACGCATCCGTCACCTTTGATCGTTCCTCCACCCGCTCCAATTTCCGTTTATGGAATGAGATCAACCGCATCCTTCACGAGCTTCACGCAAGCGGCAGTCTTGCCAAACTCTCCATACAATATCAGGGAATCGACCTGACACAGGAAGCGGCATCGTACGATATTACTGCGCTCAACCAATTCCCCTAATATGCGCTCTCCACTTCCCAGTCAAAAAAGTATCAGTGTACAGACCCGCCTGGTCATTTATTACACCACGTTCGCGTTGATCATGCTCTTGATCGTGATCTATTTTTCCTATACCCAAGCGGTCAAATCCCTGCGCTCCTCAGTGGATGACAAGCTCGCCACCATCGCAGCATTACAGGTCGGCAGTTTGAACCAGTGGGTGGATGAACAACAACGCAACGCGATCTTTCTGGGCAGCCTGCCTGAACTTCGCACATTGGCAGGTGAGTTGCTCAGCGAAACATCCAGCGCAGAGGAGCAGGCACAAGCCCGCACCAAGCTGGAAAAATTGCTGCTTATCATCGTCCAGCGTACAGCCGATTTCCAGGATATTCAGATTATCGATTCCCAGGGCAATATTGCCGTCTCCATGCTACCCGGAAAGATCGGGCTTTCGCAGGCAGATCAGCCCTTTTTCATGGAAGGCATCCGAAAAACATTCACTCAAACATTCTACAAGTCGGATCCATTAGGCAGTACCACACTGACCGTGTCCACCCCACTCTTTGATAATTCGCAAAAGCGGGTGGGTGTCCTGGCGCTGCATTTCAACATGAAGCGCGTCGACGACATTTTCCGCGAGCCACCAGATTTGAACGATGCTGTTCATACCTACTTCTTCGACTCGAATTTCCAGCCAATTACAGATGATCCTTTGATCTTGTCGCAATCCAACATCGCAAATTTCTATGCTACCTTTTCCACCATGCAATGGAAGGATACAAGCAAAACATACATTAACCACGACGGCATTCGTGTCATTGGCAGGTATTTCTGGCTGGAGGAGCAACAGGCTGCTCTTATCGTGGAGATCGAAGAAGCAACTGCTCTTTGGCCGGCAGAAAGACTGTCCATCAATATTGCCCTCGCGGGAGTAGCAGTCTACTTTGCTCTGGTGATCGTGATCGTCATGGTAGCCAGGCGGATCACCGCCCCACTGCGGGCCCTAAATGAGACGGTTTCGCGTGTTTCTGCGGGAGAATTGGATGCAACCGCGCCGGTCGAATCGAACGATGAGGTGGGCTCGCTGGCCCAGGCCTTTAACATCATGACAGAAAAGCTCCGCCAGACCCTTGTCGGCCTACAGCAGGAATTGAACGAGCGGAGACTGGTCCAGGATGAACTTCTGCAATTCCGTCGAGTGATGGATGAATCCAACGATGCCTTGTATATGATCGACCCGGTGACTGGCCAATACATTGATTTCAACCGACAGGCTTATGAGTCCCTCGGCTACAGTGGCGATGAATTGCGTCGCTTGAGGGTTATCGATATTGCCGAACACCTTAAGACCATCGACGATTGGAACAAACGTGTCACACTTGTGAATGAAAAAGGGGGCTTGCTCTTTGAAACGGTTTATCGCCGTAAAGATGGCAGTACGTTCCCGGTGGAAGTGAACACCCGCATGCTGGATATGGGAGGGCGGAAGCTTCTGATCGCGTCCGCACGGGATATTACCGAACGCAGGGTAACAGAGACCGCATTACGCGAAAGCGAAGAGCGCTTTCGCAAGGTATTTCAATCCAGCCCGGTGGCCATCTGCATTACCACCCTGAAGGAAGGGCGCCTGCTCGACGCGAACTACGCCTACTGGGATTTAACTGGCTACGATCCAGATACATCCATTGGACGTGATGCAGATGAGTTAAAAATGTGGGACGATCCGGAAGAAAGGACAGACTTTATACGAAGCCTCAAACAAAAGAAATCCCTTTTCAATGCCGATGATTCCTTCCATCATACCGATGGCAACTTGAAGCAGGTGATCTCTTTCTATGAATTGATCCAGATCAATCACGAAGATTGCATCCTGTCCATGTTCTACGATATGAGCGCCCAGAAGAAGACCATGCAGGCCCTGCAACAGAGCGAGGCGCGCATTCGCGCCCTGCTTAGCGCCTTCCCCGATATGATCATGGAACTCTCCGTGGACGGGACGATTATCAGCATCGTTCCACCAAAGGGATTCGAAGCGGCCATGCCGCCGAGCAGGTTCATCGGCAAACCAATTCGGGAGATCTTTGCAGGCGATGTTGCAGCACAAACGACCTTTGCCCTCCAAAGAGCCATCGAAAGCAACCAGATGCATGTATTCGAGTTCGAAATGGACATGGGAGGCGAACATCGCGTCATGGAGTCCCGCCTTCTTTCCAGTTCATCCTCCACAATACTGATGTTGGTACGTGACATCACTCAACGCAAGTGGATCGAGGCCGAGCGAGAGAGTCTGATCCGTGAGTTGGAGGTCCGAAACAAAGAATCGGAAACCTTGCGTAAAAGTCTCGCCAGTATTGTTACAACATTCGATCTTAAAGAAGTGGTTGAGCGCATCCTGGATCAGATCAAATATGTCATTCCATATGACACAGCATCGGTCTGGCGTGTGGACAATGGCTGGCAGACCCTGATCCTCGGCCGTGATCTGCCGCCTGAGATCCCTCCTGAGAGTCTGAAATTCAAGATCGATGGTAATAATTCATCCAACCCAGTCGTTCGGGGAGAAAAAGACTTTGTCCTGAGCAATAATGTTCAGGAGGAATTGCCTGATTTCAGGGGACCCCATTCCTATATTAATTCGTGGATGGCAGTGCCCTTAAAAAAACGTGGCAGAATCATTGGTTTGATCGCATTGGATGGCAAGAATAGAAATCAATTCACCGAACACCATGCCGTGCTGGCCGTTTCTTTTGCGAACCAGGTTTCGATCGCGCTCGAAAACACGGACCTCTTCGAAGAGCTTCAATCAGAACTGATTACACGCGAGAAATTAATACAGGAACTCGAACAAAAGAATGCAGAAACAGAGACCATGCGTGAGAGCCTTGCCAGTCTGGTGGGCACACTCGAATCATCGGAAGTAATACGGCGCATCCTGGAACAAATCAAACGCGTTGTGCCGTATGACAGCGTTTCTGTGTGGCAGCTGGAGGGAGATCGGCAGGTTTTGATCGGGGAGCGTGGACTTCCTCCAGAGCTTTCTTCATCGAGGCTTGAGTTCGAACTGGACAACCGGAACCATGCGATGCCGATCTTCAGAGGAGAAGTCCAATACCTGATCAGCAATGATGTTCAATCTGAGTTTTCCAGTTTTCGAGAACAGCCTCACACCTACATCAATTCGTGGTTGGGTGTCCCGCTAAAGGCACGCGGGAAAGTGGTCGGATTGATCGCTCTGGACGGCCTCCAGAAAAACCAGTTCAACGAACATCATGCTCAACTGGCTGTGACATTTGCCGATCATGTTGCCATTGCACTCGAGAATGCACGCCTCTTTTCGGATCTCCAGGCTGAACTCGTCACCCGAAAGGAACTCATTTCCGAGTTGGAAGCCAAGAACTCGGAACTCGAACGTTTCACCTACACGGTCTCGCACGATCTGAAATCGCCTCTGTTCACGATCCGCGGTTTTCTCGGTTATCTCGAACAGGATGCCCTCAACGGAAAGGTCGACCGGCTTCGAGGAGATATTCAGCGCATCACAGATGCGACTGATAAAATGCAACGTCTTTTGAACGAACTGCTCGAGCTTTCACGAGTGGGAAGGCTTAAGAACGAGTACACTTACATCCCATTTACCGAGTTGGCGCACGAGGCAGTTGAACTGGTACATGGTCGCATTGTGGAACATGGCATCACTTTAGATATCGAACCAGATCTCCCCGCAGTCTTTGGCGACCGTGTCCGGCTATTGGAAGTGCTGCAGAATCTGTTGGATAATGCAGCCAAATTCATGGGAGAGCAACAGGATCCGCGCATTGAGATTGGACAATCAGGGGATGATCCGGAGTCTGGCGACCCGGTCTTTTACGTACGCGACAACGGCATGGGGATCGCACCCGAACATTTCGAGCGGGTGTTTGGCTTGTTTAACAAACTCGATCCGCGCAGCGATGGGACGGGTATTGGGCTCGCGTTGGTGAAACGGATCGTTGAAGTACATGGTGGCAGGATCTGGGTAACAAGTGAAGTGGGTAAAGGGTCAACTTTCTTTTTTACATTGCACCAACAGGAAAAAGGCAGACCATGAATAAAAATCCTCCTGATATAGAATGGTCACAAAATAACAGGGATGAAATGACCCTGCTCTATCAACTGGGAATTGCACTCGCATCAGGCAGGGATCTATTTACTACTCTCCTTACCCTCCAGAACGAAATCCTGAAGCTGATCCAGGTGGATGCACTCTTCGTTGCGATTTATAACGAAGCGACCGATGTGGTGGATTTTCCCATCTACTTTGAAATGGGCATTCCCAAAAAACAGCCGTCTCGAAAAATCAGTGAAATGCCCGGCCTTACCGGCGCAGTGATTCACAAAGGCAGCACCTTATATATACAGGACATGAAGACTGATGAGATTATTAATGTGTATTCGCCTGTAGATGATAATACTGAGGTAGTGCTGCATACCTTTCTGGGCATTCCCCTAATGGTCAATCAGAAAGTCATCGGCGTCTTGTCAATCCAAAGCAGGCACATTGATGCCTATGTAGCAGATCAGATACGGTTGATGGAAAATGTCGGTGTCCAGGCAGCGCTGGCCATCGACAAATCACGTCTCCTCGACCAGTTGAAACAGGAGTTGGAAGATCGCAAGCGAATGGAGACAGACCTGCGCCAACGCGAATCGATACTGGAGACGATCACATTCGCAGCCGAACAGTTCCTGAAAACATCGGACTGGAGACTCAATATCAACAAGGTCCTCGAACGATTGGGCTTGACCATGCATGTGACCCATGCCTATCTTTTTGAAGACTCCGTTGACTCAAAGGGGAATCCGATCACGTCGATGACCTATGAATGGACTGCATCTGGCTACTCCAGTGATCTCGACAACCCGCATTTTCAGAATTCAAAGATCGATGCCCCCGGTTATGAAAAACAGGTGGAAGCCTTGCGGCGCGGAGAAGTACGTGCCGGAAATTCTCTTACCTTCAATGAGATTGAAAAAGAGGCCATGGATGACTTTGGTGTGAAAGCTCTTCTGGAGGTACCCATCTTTCTCGATGGCAAAACCTGGGGAGCCATCGGCTTTGATGATTATATGGAAATACGCCAATGGACCAGCGCCGAGATCGATGCGCTGAAAATCGCTGCAAGTGTTCTGGGGACGGCGATCCAGCGCCAAAAAGCTGATTCAGCTGTCCATGAATCCGAACAGATCTATCGCCAGGCAATCGAAGCGGCAGATGCCGTACCTTATTATCAAGACTATAAGACCAATAGCTATTTCTTTATGGGCGAGGGCATTCGATCCATTACCGGGTATGAACCGGAGGAATTCACCCCCACACTCTGGTCTGATATCGTTCAAGAAACGATCATGCTAGGAGACTCGGCCGGGCTCACAAGTATTGAAGCGATCAACGCTGTCAGAACCGGCAAGATCAAAGCCTGGAAGTGCGATCAAAAAATCCGTACGCGCGATGGCAGAATCCGCTGGCTGACCGATCGTTCCATCGAATTATTGGATGACAGGAATATTTCACGCGGCTCCATTGGCATCCTCCAGGATATCACTGATCGTAAACTGACTGAAGTGGAAATGCAAAAGCGCGAATCGATACTGGAGGCAATCACCTTCTTCGCGGAACAATTTCTGAAGGCACCCAACTGGCGCGAGAACATGGATGTTGTACTGGAAAGGTTGGGCAAGGAATTTGATGCCAGTCATGCCTATGTGTTCGAACACCATCCCAACACAGAAGGTGAGACCGTTTCCTCGCTGCGATATGAATGGACGGCGCCTGATTGTGTTAGCGATTTCGACAATCCACTATTCGAAAATTCACACATCCTGCGAGAGGGTATCCATAGCACAGATGACACCCTGCGTCGAGGTGAAGTTTTCGTCGGCAATACCCACACATTTCCAGAGATCGAGAAGGAACGGTTGGGCAATCTTGGTATTCAGTCCTTGATCGAACTGCCGATCATTGTGAAAGGTGAATGGTGGGGAACTCTGGGCCTGGACAACACAGTCACGATAAGGGAATGGAGTCCAACAGAGATCGATGCGCTGAAGGTCACAGCAGGAGTGCTGAGCGCTGCAATCCAACGACAGGAGGCAGAATTTGCCGTCCAGGAATCAGAGCGAATCTATCGCCAGGCAATCGAAGCGGCAGGTGCTGTTCCTTATTATCAGGATTATGAAGTAGGCCGTTATACATTCATGGGAAGAGGTATACAGGAAATTACCGGTTATACCCCTGAAGAAATCACGCCCGAAGTTTGGGATGGCATGGTGCAAAGTACGGAACTCGTTGGTGAACTTGCAGGGTTAACCATGGAGGAAGCCATCCAAAAAGTGCGCGAAGGACACATCAAGGCGTGGAAGTGTGATAACCAGATTCGGGCAAAAGATGGAAGCATACGTTGGATCGCTGATACTGCCATCGACCTATTCGGCGATGCACGCGTATCCTACGGTTCCATTGGCATCATGCAGGATATTACCGAACGCAAACGCGTGGAAGCGGATCTGCGTCAACGGGAGGTTGTTCTCAAGATTGCCGCCGAGGCAGCCAATACCTTTCTGAGAATCTCGGAATGGAATACGAGTGCCTGGCAAACGGAAGTAAACACATTGCTGGAACGGCTGGGGACAACCATAAATGCCAGTCATGCCTATTTGTTCGAGAACAAATTTACAGACAATGACGAAATCCGTATGACCTTGCATTATGAGTGGACTGCTGCCGGATTTACGAGTGACCTGAACGATGAAAAATATATTGGCATATCCCTGAATACGAATTACATGGAGAGTTGGAACAACCGAATGCTCCATGGGATACCTTATATAGGCGATTCGAGACACCTGGACAATCAGGATTTGGAAGATATTTATAGCCGAGGCATCAAGGCACTCCTGGATGTCCCCATCTTTATCGATGGACGATGGTGGGGAACCATTGGCTTTGACGATATGGCAAATGCGCGCCTCTGGTCAGAGACGGAAGTGGACGCTCTGATCGTGGCGGCGAACTTACTGGGCGCAGCCATCAAACGGAATCAAATGGATTCGATCCTGCAAAAAGAATTGGAACAGCGCAAGCAACTCATTGCAGAGCTCGAAAAGAAGAATGAAGAGTTGGAACGCTTTACATATACCGTCTCGCATGACCTGAAGTCTCCACTGGTGACGATCAGTGGCTTCCTGGGCTTTCTCGAACAGGACGCGACCGCCGGTAACATGGAACGTCTCAAACAGGATACACAACGCATCTACGAAGCAGTGAACAAAATGCAGAGGTTGCTCAACGAGCTTCTCGAACTTTCACGCATTGGACGCATGATGAATCCACCCATGGAATTGTCGTTCAATGAACTGGTTCAAGAATCCATGGATATTGTTCATGGACGTTTGAAGGAACGCGGCATCACTGTCCAGGTTGAACCAAATCTGCCGTCAGTATATGGCGACAAACCGCGTCTCATGGAGGTGCTGCAAAACCTGCTCGACAACGCAGCCAAGTACATGGGAGATCAGCACAATCCACTGGTGGAGATCGGCCAACGAGGGGAAGAGAACGGTAAGCCCATATTCTATATCCGCGATAATGGCATCGGCATCGCCCCCGAGCACCACGAACGCATTTTCGGTCTCTTTAACAAACTGGATGTTAAATCAGAAGGCACAGGCGTTGGACTTGCCCTTGTCAAACGCATCATCGAAATCCATGGCGGACGCATCTGGGTGGAAAGTCAACCTGGAAAGGGTTCAACATTCCTCTTCACGCTTCCCACGGAACCGCGTCCTGATTCCGTTATATAATATGACATCTCATCTGAGGAGGCTTATATGAAAAAAGCCGTAAGTATCAGTATTGGCTCGTCAAAACGCAATAAAGCAGTGGAAGTCACACTGCTGGGTGAAAAAGTAAGCATTGAACGTATCGGCACAGATGGGGATATGGAAGCCGCCGCACTGAAATACAAGGAACTCGATGGAAAAGTGGATGCCTTCGGCGTTGGTGGCGCAGACCTGGGCGCGCTCGTAGATGGGAAATGGTTCCCACTATACTCCGTGCAACCCATGGTGCGTTATGTAAAGAAAACGCCTTTGGTCGATGGCGGCGGTTTGAAGAATACGCTTGAGAACAAAGCTCCGGCTTTTCTGGACAGGAAATTAGGCGATTACATTAATTCACGCGGACGCAAAGTGCTTGTCGCCCTCGGCATGGACCGCTGGGGACTCTCGAAAAGTTTCGTCGAAGCCGGTTATGAAACCATCTTTGGCGATTTCATGTTCGGTTTGGATATTCCCATTGCCATTCGCAAGCTTAGTACACTCAAACTCATGGGCAATCTGCTTATGCCGATCGTAGGACGCCTGCCGTTTGCATGGGTGTATCCCACAGGCGAAAAACAGGAAAAACGCACTCCAAAATGGGGAAAATATTATGCCTGGGCAACCGTCATTACAGGTGATTGCCATTACATAAAGCGTTTTATGCCCGACGATCTGCAAGGCAAAGTGATCGTTACGAATACCACCACGCCTGAAGATGTGGAACTGTTTAAGAAGTGTGGCGTAAAATATCTCGTCACTACCACCCCTGTTCTTGAGGGACGCTCGTTTGGCACCAACATGATGGAAGCCGCGCTGGTCGCCGTCTCAGGCAAAGGACGCCCACTCTCCTGGGATGAATTGAGTGAAATGCTCGACAAGCTTGGCTTTGAACCACAATTGCAGGAACTTAATTAGGTAATTCAATACACACAGATGTTGGGATCTAAAATGTGTGTATCGATACAAGGAGAATGAATGGACGCAATCGTAACCGCCGGTGGAATCCCGCAACCGCAAGATCCGCTTTACACATATTCGAACGGTGATTCAAAAGCTCTTATTGATATCGCAGGCAAACCCATGGTCCAGTGGGTATTGGATGCACTGAGCGAAGCAAAGAATATCGACAATGTAATTGTCATCGGTCTCTCGCCGAAGAACGGATTAATCTGCAAGAAACCGATGCACTTTATTTCGAATCAAGGGCGCATGTTGTCGAATATTGTTGCCGGTGTGAACAAATCACTTGAACTCGACAAGAAGACCAAATATGTTCTAATCGTATCCTCCGACATCCCCGCACTCAAAGCTGAACATGTGGATTGGCTTGTGGAAACCTGTATGCAGACAAAAGATGATCTGTATTATGGTGTCTGCCCTCGCGATGTGATGGAAACGCGATACCCAGATTCCCGACGCACGTACACAAAACTGAAAGACATCCAACTGTGCGGAGCGGATATCAATTTGACCCACGTCCGCATGGCGACCGAACATCTGGAGATGTGGGAATCGTTGATCGGTTCACGCAAGAGTCCACTCAAGCAGGCCAGCATGATCGGGTTGGATACATTTTTCCAGGTGCTGACGCGCAGCATCACACTCGAAGAATTGGTTGAAAAAGTGTGCAGTCGCATCGGCATCAAGGGTCGCGCCATCAAGTGGGAACATGCCGAACCCTGCATGGATGTGGACAAACCGCATCAACTCGAACTCATGCGTGCAGATATGAGCGAGCAACTGCGAAAAACTGCCGCCCGCGAAAAGTCAGCGGCGCGCAGAGCTACTGCTGCCAAAGCCACAAGCAAGAAAACGGTCGCGGCCAAGAGTGTGAAAACTCCAACAAAAAACCGATTGAAATAATGAACCTTCGTTCCATCATCGAACGGGATGCAAAACTCTCCAATCGAATGCGCGTGGCAGAAAAGCCAGGCGCATTGCGCGCTATAGCTGTCTTCTTCGCCCACTCTGGTGACTCGTGGTTCTGGGGCGCAGCGTTGATCACCTTGTGGTTTTTCAGTAATCCAACCTGGAAGGAATGGGAAGCGGTGGAATTTGTCGGCATCAGCCTGCTGGCGGCGCTGGTTATGGGCATCAAATTCCTCGTGCGAAGGAGACGCCCGGAAGGCGAGTGGGGCGGCATTTACCGAAACACGGATCCGCATTCTTTCCCGTCTGGTCATGCGGCTCGTGCTTTCCTCATTGCGGTTGTTGGCTCGGCGTTGGGACCGGTGTGGCTGGGAATCCTATTGTGGATCTGGGCACCGCTGGTGGCACTGGCACGCGTGGCAATGGGGGTGCATTACGTTTCGGATGTAGTCGCGGGCGCAATCCTGGGTGTGGTTGTTGCCATTATTGGCTTACAAATATATGAACCGATTTTTAGTTGGTTTACAACCCTTACGGGATTTCCACTTTGGTAAACACATAAGACAAAAAAGCCGACTCGTTAGAAAGTCGGCTTTTCATTTGGATATAACAGTCCCTCTATTTCCTTGTTACGCTTGCCATGTGTTCTTCAATATGTGCGAGGTCGCGTTCCACCCAGGTCTGCAGCGTGAGACCGCGCCCCAGCATAACATGATGTGATTCGCGTGCCCAAGATTCCGATGGCAGGTTGCGCAACATATCCGTCAGACCGTCTACATTTCCCCGTAATTCACTTAAGATTTCCTGCAAAGGTTCGCTGGCTGTATAATGTCCAGCCATGTAAGACTCACCATCGAAGCTCTGAAATTCAGGGTTGTCTTCCAATGCAGTTCTACGGGCGCGCAAGCCATAGACAAGCTGATCCACATCGCGTACATGCACTGCCACTTGGTGGACATTCCACTCGCCATCTGCCAACGGCGCAAATGTATCATTCACAGCAAGACACGCTGTACAGAATTCGTTTGTAACATTAACAAGCCGATCGATCAGGCTTATACGATATTCCAACAATTCCTTCATGCTTCCTCCGCCAGCAACGAGAATACCTTATTCACAACCGTATCGGCAGCATTCTCCACGGCATATATGTGGATTCCATATGGGCTCAGTTCACGCGCTGCCTGATGCGAAAATCCTTTCAAACCATTCATACTGGCGACGAAAGCCGCTTCCTTGCTTTCATCACGAATGGATTCCGTTATCAAGTTAATGATCACACCCTGACCTTTTGCACGCATCACGCGTCCCACCGATTGAGTCATCAGGAATGCCCCTGTCAAATTGACATCCATCACGCGATGCCAATCCCATTCATCCATATCCAGTAAGGCGACATGCGGCTCGACAGCAGCATGGTTGATCAGGACGTCGATCTGACCAAACTCATCCTCGACCTGGTTGATGATGAGTTGTGCACCAAGTTTCTTGGCAACATCTTCCACATAGGCTTTTGCACGCCCGCCCTGGCGGACAATCCCGTTCACCACATCTTCAACGTTAATTGGCGAAATATCATTTGCCGCCACAATGGCTCCTTGTTGCGCAAACGCTTCAGCAAGGATTCGTCCACTCCCCTTCCCGGCACCGGTGATCAAAATGACTTTGTCTTTAAGAGAGTTCATAAGTACTTTAACGGATTTCCACGTAATCCAGAAAGATCAGGTCGCCTGTCTTATGAGTAATTACAACCGTATGTTGTGCGGATGTCAGTTGTGGCGAAGCCCAATTATCGCCACTTGTTTGGTCCATTTGGTAGGATGTGCCATCGATCAAAATAGTTGCTGTACCCAGATCCACATCATTCGAACCAAGATAACCAATGACAACCTGCTTCCCAAGAAAGGTGAACTTTGCAGTATTGCCCGTCGAAGTGGAAATATAAAGAGTTTCTTCAGAGGCATCATCCACAAAAAGTTCGTTCGTCCAATCTCCATCGTATTCAATTCGGGGATCAGTATCGTTGAAAGTACCCACAAAGAACACCTCGGCTTCATCTACTGTTGGAACGACTGTGGTGGCAATGCTATTGGTTGCTGCTGTAGACGTGGCACCAGGTGCAACAGAGGATAAAACTACTGGAGAAGGTTCAATGCCTTCAGTGGGCAGGCTCGTCGGAAGGATGAACTCCTCAGAGGGTATCTCTGGGGTTGCAATCAGAGTGTTGGGGTCAATTGTAGAGATCTCTGTTGCGAGAAACAGGTACTTGAACGGTGTGTTCGTCACATCCGCCACAGGTATGGGTCCCGACGTTTGGAGCCGTCCGATAAGAAGCAAAAGACAGATTCCCAATCCCGAAATCGTGGCAACGATCACCATGATGAGAATGTCACGATCGATTCTCAAACTTCCGTTCATGTTAGTTCTCACACATAGGAACTTGATCCCTGTTCTTATAGCCGTTCAAGGGTAATCCCAAATAAGACGAAGGGTCAAGGGTATTGTCGATATCGAGTTCGTTTTTGAAGTTGCCTGCACCATCATCTTCAACGATCGAAAAATGTAAATGCACACCGACAGGATTATTTGGGTCACCCGAAAAGTCTCCCTGATAGCCAAAGAACGTGCCATAGTCCACAGGCGCTTCATAAGTCCCCGGCGGAAAATCAGACGAGATAAACGAATTGCCCACTTCATCTGCCATGTGAGTGTAGTATAGCCAGATTTGCCGCCCGGGGTTCAGGGGGTCGCTTGGGACTCGCACAATGATAGTTGACTTCCAGTCAGGTAAACGCGTCAAATAACCCGGATACGCTGAAACAACACGTGTAACACCGATTTCGGTCCCGGCAAAGATGTCAATTCCCTGATGACGATGCCCTGGTCGGAAGGAATCGCCCCACAAGAAACCGATAAAGCCATCGGTAGGAAAATGAAACAGGGCAGACCCACATTGGGAACCGGCAGCAAGTTTCCATTCCGGGTGCGAAGCGGGGTCGTTGATCCATGTGCGAAAGGAAAGGAGGCGCACACTATTGGGACGGTATAGGTAGTAGGCAGTCCCGGCCGCAGCCAGGATTGCCACAATTGCGATGGATAACAATAGAAAACGCTTGGGCATAGGAAAGGATTATACCGTTTTCCAATATGTAACTTTATCCCTTTGGAAACGATCTAAAAAAGATGGATTTGAAGTTTTGGAAATAATTCGTATCTGCTGGATGTTGTTTTGAAGTACAAAAAGACGCGGCAAAAAAGCATACTTTCTTTGTGAAAAGTTCTTCGCCAATCCCCTACTTTGTCGAATGAGAGATTTTATGCAAACAAAATTTTGTTGCCTACCTTCAAAGTGTAACCTTTTCACATATAGCCTAGTACCCTGATTTCATTGCATTTTTACAGGAAATTAATATAATATTCAGATATTCTTAGTTCTCTTTAAGCAGCGAAAAGGCAAACCCATCGTGAGGTGGGGGCGCAAAGCCATGGGTCTGTAATCAGATGCGTACTGATTACAGATCGCCAGGCCGCCGAATTTTTTTTGTTCGGCGGTCGTTTGTTCTTTGCTTAAGGAAGGAGGTCTATTCGTTCCGTTTAAATACTAGACCAATGCCCATACTTCAACAGTCCAAAGTTTAGCATTTCGAAATTAAGCCCAAGTCAAACTAGTTATGAGGAGAATAGTTGTGATGAAAGCAAAGTTTTTCAGTGTATCACTAGTACTTATAATGCTGGTGGTGGCGATTGTGCCCGCGGTGGGCGCAGCACCGCAAGCACCTGCCGATGAATGGCTCATGTTGTCATCTTCTGTGGATGACGCACCGCACCCACTGGGTACGATGCAACGCACTGCCAGACAGGAAGCCCTTGAAGCTCAAGCTCATGGAAGTGCAAATGGTCATATCCATAGACTAAAGCATGGCAAATATGTCGAACTTGAACGCGAGGGGGAAGACTCAATTTGGACAGTCATTGCAGATTTTGGTACGCAAATTAACCCCACATATGGGGGAGTCGCAGGACCGTTACACAATCAGATTCCGGAACCCGATCGCAGTGTTGATAACACAACGATCTGGACAGCTGATTTCAGCGAAGCCTATTTCGAAAAACTGTTGTTCTCGGAAGCGCCTGGTGCGATCTCGATGCGCAAGTATTACATCGAACAGTCGTCCAATCGCTACGCAGTCAACGGCGATGTAACCAGCTGGGTGCAGGTTCCCTTTAATGCCTCAAACTACGGTAGCAACTACTGTGGTGACATCGTATGTGCAAGGACGTGGCTATTCGTACGCGATTCGGTCAACGCCTGGTACAACGCGCAAGTTGCAGCTGGCAAGACACCTGCCGAAATTGATGCCTATTTGGCCCAGTTCGACGTATGGGACCGTTACGATAACGATGGCGATGGCAATTTCAATGAGCCTGATGGCTACATCGATCACTTCCAGTCCGTCCATGCGGGTGAGGGCGAAGAGACCGGTGGCGGAGCCCAGGGCACAGATGCGATCTGGAGCCATCGCTGGTATGCCTTCTACAATAACATCGGTCTCACCGGACCATCACCTGATTATTTGTTGGGTGGCATTAAGATCGGCGGAACCAACTTCTGGATCGGCGATTACACCGTTGAGCCTGAGAACGGCGGCGTAGGCGTGTTCGCTCATGAATTCGGTCATGACCTCGGCCTGCCCGATCTCTATGACACCAGCGGCAACACTGGTGGTGCTGAAAACTCGACCGGCTTCTGGACGCTCTATTCCAGCGGTTCCTATGGTGCTTCTGGTAAACCCAAAGATGGCATTGGCACCAAGCCAACCCACATGAGCGCTCTCGAGAAGATCATGCTCGGCTGGTCCAATACACAGACCGTTAACTACGGCGAAGATAAAATCGTAAAGTTAGGTCCTGCAGAGTTCAACACGATC
>CAZKSG010000058.1:0-23788 GCA_964555335.1 uncultured Anaerolinea sp. | reverse complement strand
GCCATGCCGCGCTTCTCGGCGGCTTCCAACGCGTTGAGCACATCCTTGGTCTCGCCCGATTGGCTGACAAAGATCCCCACGTCATCGTGGTTAACCGCCGGTGCATATTGAGCGATGAACTGCGGCGCCAGCACGGGGATGGCAGCCCGCCCGGCGATCTGTGCGAAATAAACTGCTCCAACAGACGCAGCGTGATAGCTTGTGCCGCATCCGATCAAATAGAGATGACGGGCCTTCTTCATCTTCTCGATCAGCGGCTGGACCTCGGGGCTGCCGCTCAATAAATGGAGCAGTTCACGCGCCACCTGCGACTGCTCGTGAATTTCCTTGAGCATGAAATGAGGATAGCCGCCCTTTTGCACCGCGTCCATCGTTTCGGTGACCTGTTCGGGCGTGCGGTCGATCAACTTGCCGTCCTTGACCGACCGGACCTCCACATGGTCTGCCCACAATGTGACGATCTCGCCATCCTGCGGACGGATCACATTGCGCGTCAGCGGCAGGATCGAAGGCAGGTCGGATGAGACACAGGTGAAGCCTTCGCCAAGCCCCACCACCATGCCGGAACCTTTTTTGAAGGCGTAGAGTTTATCGTCATTCGCACGCCCGATGACAAAGGCATAATCGCCTTCGAGATCGCCGTACGCCAGGCGGATCGCATCGATAAATTCATAGCCGCGATGAATATACCGTTCCACTGCATGGACGCAGGTCTCGCCATCGTTCTGCGAGCGGACGGTCATGCCCTCGGCAATGAACTGGGCGCGCAGTTCGACGTTGTTGACCACGTTGCCATTGTGCGCACCGACCATGTCACCGTCCGAATCCAAATGCGGTTGTGAGTTAACTTGGGATGGTTCGCCAAAAGTAGCCCATCTTAATTGAGTGATGCCGCGCTGCCCGCGCATTTCGGCAATGTTGTATTTCGCTGCCACCGAATCGACTTTGCCCACATCCTTGCGCAGATCGATCTTGCCGTTGTTCAATGTCGCCGCACCGACCGAGTCGTAACCGCGGTAGGTGAGCCGTTCAGCGGCAGCGATCAGAATGGGACCCAGTTCTGTTTCTGTACTGGTAACGTAACCGAAAATTCCACACATGGAAAGTTGTCTCCTGAAGCGTAGGGGCGGACGGCCGTCCGCTACAATTGTTGGATATTTGTCTGCATTATATTCCACGCCCCAACCCGGCATGGAGGATGTAACTCACCCCGTAAGAAGTATCTTCCGCCATGCGTTCTGTAGTATGTCATTCTGAGCGAAGCGGGCGATTGTTGCCCTGCGTAGCGAAGAATCTCTACCGCTATAGACCGAGACCCTCACCGCACTGCACCAAACGAAGTGCGGTGCAAGTGTCGGTCGCGAAAGGCGCTCCCTCAAGGTGATATGGAGACCTATGTCAATCCGTGGTGCATCCAAACATATTGTAGATACGCTTCTATCCTGGGAAGGCATGGAAGCCCATCCACACCGCTTCGGTGGGACGGAATTTCGCATCGGCAAGCGCGAGATCGGTCATATTCATGGTGACGCACTCGTGGATATTCCCTTCCCCAAGAAGGTCCGCGATGAGATCGTCGCCGCCGGGGAAGCCCAGCCGCATCACATCCTGCCTGAGACAGGTTGGGTGAGCTTTTACTTAAGAGAAGAAAGGGATGTGGAAAAGGCAATAATGCTGTTTCATCGTTCCTACGAAATCGCCTTGAAGCAGAAGACCAGGCCATGACCTCAACGATCCGCGCCGTTATCTTCGATATGGACGGCGTGCTCACCGACTCTGAGCTGCTGATCAATGCCGCCGCCATTGCCATGTTCAAAGAAAAAGGACTGACCGTCCAGCCGGATGACTTTCTGCCGTTTGTGGGAGCCGGGGAGGAGCGTTACGTGGGCGGGGTGGCGGAGAAATATAACTTCCCTTTGGACCCCGTAGAAGGAAAGAACAGAACATATGAGATCTATTTCGATCTTGTCCCTACACAATTGGAGGCGTTTCCTGGCGTCCTTGAATTGGTAGCAGCCTGTCGAAGCGCCGGGCTGCGCGTGGCGGTGGCTTCCAGCGCCGATGGAAACAAAGTGAGCGTCAACTTGAAGAAAATCGGACTGCCTGACGAGTGGTGGGATGCGGTGGTGACAGGTGAGTTCGTGACACATAAGAAACCGGCCCCCGATATCTTTCTGCTCACCGCCAGAACGCTTGGCGTTTCTCCTGCGGAATGTGTCGTTGTGGAAGATGCCGCCAACGGTATTCAAGCTGCAAAAGCGGCTGGGATGCGCAGCGTGGCTGTGGCACATACACTGCCCGCTGAACAACTGGGGTCAGCCGATGTCGTGCGCGGGCGAATCTCCGAGATCCTGCTCTCCGACTTGACTTCTCATTGATCCAATGTCAAGTTCCCGCTTTCATCGAATGCGAAGAACGGGTTGTACGCCACTTCCCAGCGGTTGTCGTCCGGGTCGGCGAAGTATGAACTGTATCCGCCCCAGAAGACTTTCTGCGGTTCCTTTACGATCGTCACGCCTTTGGCTTTCAGGTCGGCGATGATCTCGTCCACTTCTGCCTCGCTTTGCGCATTGTAGGCAAGTGTAAACCCTGCGAAACCACTCCCCTCGGGAGAAATGACCGCATCCTTCGCCAGTTCTTCCCGTGGAAACAATGCCAGCACAACACCTCCGGCTTGAAAGAAAGCGATCCCCTCATTGCTGGCACTGGATGTCTTCCATCCAAGCGTCTTCGAATAGAACTCGACCGACCTTTTGAGATCGCTCACGCCCAATGTGACGATATGCAAATGCTGATTCATTCTGGCTCCTCTATGCCGGGTTATCCCACGGCGCAACGCCGTGTCCACGCCCGCCTCGCAGCGACCCGTAAATCGCTTCCGTTAAAGTGGGCAATGTCTCCGCTGTCGCCGCCAGCAGACCAAAGCAACCGGCGATCATCATGTCACCGAAGGGGGTGGCGAAATAGGGACGCAATGTAGGGGCGGATCGCGATCCGCCCCTACCAAACATTGATCTGCGTGGCCCCGTCACCACCACATCGAATTCATCCTTCCCGAATTCAAACTCTTCATCCGAATACATCAGCGCCCCATGACCCATGTCATCGAACACATCCTGATGCTTCAACGATCCGTCTGCCAATTTGCGGAGGAACGTTTCAAGTTTCAGCAGGTCGATCTCGCCGGTATGATGCTCAAAGACTCCTTCGATGCCCTTTTCGCTCAAACGAAACGCCAGTGTATGGAAATTACCCACATTGCAGATGATCTTCTGTTTGCGGGCAGCGACCTGGGGGTCGAAGTTTGCACCCAACACTGCGGCCGGAGCCGTATCCATTACCACCAGCGGACAGGGCAACTCTCCCGCCGAGTCGGCTACCGATTGCAGGCGGGTCATGATGGTGGGAATTTCGTTGGAACGAAAGGCGAACGAGGCAAGAGAATTTCTGGTGCGGATGCGTTCGTCCAGATAGTCAAATCGAAACTGGCGGTCTGAAACGCCAGCAGGCGCATTGCCGTGATCGAACACAGCAACGGCGATGGCCGCCAGATCTTTTAAAGAAACGCCAAACTCGGAAAATGTCCTGGAGAGCAATGGAAAATCAAAGTCCTTCAATTCGAGACGATGGACTGTGGATGGTAGACTTCGAGTTTCATCCTCCGAAATGATCTTAATCCCCAACGCTTCCACTTTCTCCAACTCATCGTTGATCGTCGTCGCCGCGGAAGGCGTCATGTACACGGGAATACCTGCCCGTGCATATTCTTCGATCGCCCAGGCTGAGGGTCCGCCGCCCATTTGATGACCTGTGAGAAGGATGGGCATACGCGAAGGAAGCATCTGCTTCAACCGCCGGTGTATCATCATCGTGGGGGAGGGCAGCACGAGTTTGAACCCGTTCTCGATATCGAGATTGGAATCATACAGGAAGATATCCTGTGTTCCCGTGCCGATGTCAACCGTAAGGATTTTCATGGTTATTCCCTAGGGGTGGATGGCCATCCGCCCTTACACCTCAATCCCCAGCCACTTGCGGATGAAATAACCGATCACGAAGGAGAATACGGCTACGCCAAGGCTCAAGCCTGCCATCTCCAGGAAGCGTTCGCGGAACGATTCACCCTTGGCTACAGAAATATAATAATTGAAGACTGCGATGATGAGGACTGCCGTGGTCAATGCGATGGCAAGGTCAACATAAAAGTTCTCGGGCATCAGCAGATACGGCATCACAAGCAGTGCCACTGTGATAATGTAGGCGATGCCCGTATAGATCGCCGCCCGAACGGGTTGTTTGGTCGTCTTTTCTGAACGCGTGGAAAGATATTCGCTGGCCGCCATCGATAACGATGCGGCAATGCCTGTGATGAGGCCTGAAAGGGCGATCAACTTGCCGTTTTGCAGAGCCAGCGTCAGCCCGGCGAGAGCGCCGGTCAGTTCCACGAGCGCGTCGTTAAGTCCCAGCACCACTGATCCCGCGTATTGCAGCCGTTCCTCATCCAACATGCCGATCAACTGCTCTTCATGAGCATCTTCTTCTCGTTCGTATTGTTCCGCTTCGGGAATCTCCCTGCGGATTGCGGCGTAATTGCCCTGTGCTGCCTCTTCCCCCATCTCCATGAGTTTGACGCCGAACGTGAATCCGAAAAGCAGGCTGACCAGGTAATAGAACCAGACGAAGAACCAGCGCGGTTCCACATCCTGTTTTGTATACTCCTTCCAGCCATGATAATGACGGAGCTCATCCTCCGCAATTTGATCCAGGATCTTTGCGTTTTCAGGCGAGTTGATCCTCTTTGCCAGCCGCTTGTAGATATGATGCTCGGTGATCTCGGTCTGCTGAAATCTCAGGACCTGCCTGCGGACGTTTTCAGAAAGCTGCATTTTTTTCTCCTCAAGGGGAATGATCCTATTTTAAGCTATTTTTGCCGCCATGCTTTTCTGCATATTTCACAGTAAAAAGCAGGATTCTTTGATGACATTTGTCCTGACAACTATTGTAAAAAAAGTTGTATTATGTACAAGGCTATCAACAAACCACATACCCAGGAGGATACATGCATCACAAACTCGCCCTCAAACTTTTAGTAGTGATCTTGGTAACGTCGCTCATTTTGCCGGCGTGTTCCACATTTGCCCCACCGCCGCCCACTGCAACCAGCACACCCCAACCTACTTCGACTGCCACCAATACACCGACCCAAACCCCTCCGCCTACATCTACACCCAGACCCACCGCCACGCCCAACCTGGCGGCCACCCAGCATATGGATGATCTGATGTTGGAAGCTCAAACCTATTTCGATCTGGGTTACTTGAAGACGGCCGATGGCAGGTTTAGAGAGTACGACGATTTTGAAGTGGAATGGGCGCAGTTGAATTGGTATCAGTGGCAGCCGCTTTCTGATACCGTTTCCGATTTCTATCTGACAGGACACTTCAAGTGGGAAAGTGCCTACCGCAATGCCGATATTTCAGGCTGTGGATTTGTCTTTGGCTTGCAGCAGGATTCAGACCACTATGCGGTCTTTCTGGATCGGGCACGGATCCTGTTCCTTCACTCCAGCGGAAACAGAACCCGCGAAGTGGGCAAGACACGCGGTTCAGGCAAAGTTAAATTCACTCCGCCAGCCGAAGCAGATTTCACGTTGATCGTGAAGGGTGCCTATGCCTACGTTCTCGTGGATGATGAATTGGTGGGTGAATATACACTTTCGCAATCTGATCCACTGCGCGGCAGATTGGGATTGACGGTGCTTTCTGGAACCAACAAGGATTACGGCACGCGCTGTGAAATGACCAACCTACACGCCTGGATTCCCAAGTAGGAACGACATTGAGTTGAATAAGAGCCTCTGCGCAAGCAGGGGCTCTTTGTTTTGGATGAGAGTGCCTACAATGCGGGTCCATATACCTTTTGCTTCTGCTCTCTTTTGAGGCAGGTCTCCCATTAATAGGGGAGTGGAGGTATCATATTATTTATTCCTAGCCAAAGAGAGTGGAGCGGTTTGAATGTCTAACCCCGCGCTGACGGAAGTCCTTGCCAGCTACGTCCCAAAACTGATCCAAAACCGAGTTGCTGCTAACCCATCTCCGATCGAGTCACCGATCGCGGAGGAGATGCAGGCGGCGATTCTGTTCGCGGACATTTCAGGCTTTACCCTGCTCACCGAGCATCTGGCCGAACGGGGGCTTACCGGCGTGGAGACTCTGGCACGCATCCTCAACGAATATTTTGGACAATTGATCGACATCATCCACGAATACGGTGGGGATGTGGTGAAGTTCGCCGGTGACGCGGTGATCGCGGTCTGGCCCATCGTCTCTGACTCAGGGACAGCGGGTCCCCTTTCACGGGCCGATCATTGGCAGTGGACGATGCGCGCTGCCGAATGTGCCATTGCAGTCCGGGATCGGTTGAGCAACTACCATGTGGATGATTCGACCCTGTACCTCAAACTTGCCATCAGCAGTGGCGGCATTATCGCCACCCATGTCGGTGGTGTTTTTAGCCGCTGGGAGTTCTTGTTGGCGGGCAACCCTCTTGTGGAGCTTGGCATCGCGAACAACCTGGCCAAGGCAGGCGAGATCCTGATCACGCCCAGCGCATGGCGGCTCATCCATAATGACAGCCTCGCCGCGCTGATGGAATTCGAGTTGAAAGATGCGATTGCCCAGGGCGGGAAGCTGGACAAACTTAACAAGCCGTCCTCATTACTGACAAAGAGACAACAAGTGGATATTCCTGCCGGTGCAGAGAATTCGCTGCGCGCGTATATTCCCGGGGCGATTATCAATCGTCTCTCGGCGGGGCAGGGCAGTTGGATCGCTGAACTCCGGCGCGTGAGTATTCTGTTTATCAATCTTCCTGATATCGATCAGAACACCAAACTGGAATCCTCCCAGACGATCGCACGTTTGATCCAGCGCTCCATTTATCGTTATGAAGGGTCGATCAACAAGATCAATGTGGACGACAAGGGCATCACCATTGTCGCCGCGTTGGGGCTGCCGCCCTTCTCTCATGAAGATGACCCTGCCCGTGCCGTGCAGGCGGCGCTCATGATCCGCAAGGAATTGAATAACCTGAAGGTGCATAGTTACATCGGCGTGACGACCGGCCGCATTTTCTGCGGGTCTGTTGGGAATGAAATGCGCCGCGAATACACGATCATCGGGAATGCGGTGAACCTCTCCGCCAGGCTGATGGGAGCTGCGGGGAAAATGGATCGCCTGACGGTGGATTATGGCGTGCCGATCCTCTGTGACCGGCTCACGTTTGACAGCGCGAAGGAGGCGGTGGAGTTCGAAACCCTGGCGCCTCAACAGGTCAAGGGTCGGGCAGAGCCGGTGGAGGTCTTTCATCCACTGGAATTGAAGAAGAGTGTGATCCGCCCAAAAACGGAATTGATCGGACGCCAGGAGGAGAAGGCGTTGATCGCCAATGCCCTGCAGGAATTCTCGCGCGGCGCTCCTCATCAGACGATCGTGCTGCTCGGGGAGGCGGGTATTGGAAAATCGCGTTTGTTCGAAGACCTTGTGCGCCAGGCAGATACCCTTCACGTAAAGCTGTTCACAGGCAGCGGGGATGCCATCGAAAAGAACAGTCCGTATCATGCGTGGCGCCCGGTGTTCAACCGCATTTTTGACATTGAAGACCTGGTTGCCAAAGCCGAGTTTCAAGCAGAGACGCGTGCCTTGATTCAGAACAGCGTTTATTCCAAGCTGACCGAGATCGACCCGGAACTTGCGCGGTACACGCCTCTTTTGGATGTCGTTCTGCCGGTCCAGATCCCTGATAACGAACTTACCTCCGCGATGACCGGTGAGATCCGCGGCGGCAACATTCGCGAATTGCTGACGCGCCTGCTATCCTTTGAAGCCAATAAGGCTCCTCTGATGATCGTGATGGAGGACCTGCATTGGTTCGACTCAGGCTCCTGGTCACTGCTGTTGGATGTGCAGCAAAAGGTTCGCCCCATTCTTCTTGCTTTGAACACGCGCCCTCTGCCAGACCCCGTGCCGCTCCAATACAAACAGATTCTCGACTCTGAGGATACATCTCTGATCAAACTCGACGCGATGATGCTCGACGATGTGGAGGCGTTGGTCTGTCAGCGGCTGGGAGTCAAATCCATTCCGCCGATGATCGGGCGGTTGATCCGCGAAAAGTCCGAAGGGCATCCGTTCTTTGCGGAGGAGCTTGCTTATGCGTTGCGGGACTCGGGAATCCTACTCTTCGAAAATCAAGAGTGCAAACTTTCTTCGCGTTTCATCAATTTTGAAGACCTGTCTTTGCCAGACACGCTTCAATCTGCCATTACCAACCGCATCGACAGCCTCGACCCTGCGCAGCAGTTGACCCTCAAGGTCGCCAGTGTGATCGGGCGTATCTTTGCATTCCGTGTGCTGCAAGCCATTCACCCTATCGAGTCAGACAAACCTGCACTTCACGATTACATGGAAAATCTGACGCGCTTGAGCCTGACCGTTGTTGAATCAGATACGCCTGACCTTGCCTACATTTTTAAGCATGCAGTGACGCAGGAAGTGGCGTATAACCTGATGCTGTTCTCGCAGCGCAGACAGTTGCACCAGGCCGTGGCTGAATGGATCGAAGAGAGTAACAAGGACAATATCGAGTCGTTCTATAGCCTGCTTGCATATCATTGGGCGCAGGCTTCTGAGATGCCCAACTCCACCCAGAATATTCATACGATCCGCAAAGCGATTGAATATCTTGAAAAGGCTGGCGACCAGGCAGGTGAGAACTACGCCAACCAGGAAGCCATCCAGTTCTATAAGCAGGCGCTCGAATGGGATGCACGGCTGCCGAAGCCTGAGAACCGAAACGTCGTGCATGAACGCGAGATCAAGCGGGCGCGCTGGCACAGCCGGATCGCGTTGGCGCATTATGGACTGGGGTCGCTGCCCGATTGCGAAAAGGATGTGCGCGAAGCACTGCGCTTGTTGGACAGTCCCATGCCACGGTCAAACCTTCAGTTTGCACTGGGGTTGGTACCACAGGTGATCCGCCAGATGTTCCATCGTTATTTCCCGGCACGGTATGCACGCCCTGCACTGGACGGAAAAAAGAATACAGCCGTGGAAATTTCGCGCTTGTATGAGTTCATGTCGCGTATTTATTTCTATTCCAATGAGACGCTCCCCATTATTTACACGGTGCTACGTTTCCGCAACGAAGCCGAAAAGACGGGTGAGTCACCTGAATTGGCGACTGCCTACGCAAGCCTGGCGGTTCTGGTGGGATACGCACAGTGGCATGATCTTGCTGAAAGCTATATAAGGCGTGGACTTGCCGTTGCCGAGAGTGTGAATCAACCATCCAATCGGATCACGGTTAGTGTGGTGACGGGTGTTTATCTGGTGACTGTTGGCAAGTGGGATGAACTTCGCCGCCGGGTGGAACAGGCCAAGGCTCTCTGCGAGGAATTGGGCGACGATCGCCAATGGGGAGATGCCACGGTGCTGCTGGCAGAGGCGGCGTTGATCTCTGGAGATGTAGAGTACGCGTTGAAGACTCAAAATATTCTGCTTGAGGATGCGCGCCGCAGGCGGAATCCGTTGCAGCAGTGTTGGGCGCTGTTCGGGGTGGCGGCGAATAACATTCGGCGTGGAGAGGAGGCGTCCGCCATCCCCATGCTGGAGGAGGCGCTGCAGATCCTTGCCGAGTTACCGAACTTTGCTTCATCGGTCAACACCAACGCGCAACTGGCGTTGGCAAACCTGCGCATCGGTCAACAGGAAAAGGCGTTGGCCTTTGCAGCGCGTGTCCTGGAATTGGCAACGGATATTTCGCCGACCGTGTACTCGCTCGATATCGGGTTCTCCGCGGTGGCTCAGGTATATTTTGAGCTGTGGGAAAAAGCGCTTCGCGACCAGGATATACGGACGGAGGCGACTACGTATAAAGGACTTGCTGAAAGGGCGATCAAGTTGCTGCGCGCCTTCCGCACGATGTTCCCGATCGGACAACCCTATCTCGCCTATTACGACGGCTGGTATCAGCAACTGATTGGAAAACAGCAGAAAGCGATCCGCATGTGGCAGGCAGGGTTGCAATCTGCACAACGAATGGGTCTGTTGTATGAGGAAGGTTTGTTACGCTCGAAGCTTGCCTCACAACTTCAGGGTAACTCTGCGGAGCGCAACGAGCACATACGCAGGGCTGTTGAGATCTTCGGGAAGATGGGGGCCGTACGCGATCTGGAGAGAGTCAAAGCTGACGCAAAGAGCGGGTAAAGCGTACATCGGCATGGTTCACCCATTGATTATGGTTGTGTAACCGTGGATGGCAGAGATTGCTTTCTTTTTTGACAGGCGGGGGCATTCTGTTCAACAGGTATAATTTACCTGATTTGTTTCCAGAATTATCAAAATCTTTATCACGAGCCAGGATATGAAAATCAAAACAATTTATTTCATCGTTCTTATACTGACGTTCGCTTTGGCTTCCTGTGGTGGAAAATCAACGCCGGTCGCAACCGATGTCCCAGCAGTTGCCCCTGCTCAAACACATGCCATCGTTCTGGGAGATATCTCTGACGACCCGGCAGAGGTGATCGAAGGCACGCAACCGCTGGCAGATTATCTGGCTGTCCACCTGGCTGACTATGGGATTACAGAAGGTCAGGTGCGCATTGCGACCTCCACGGAAGAGATGGCACAACTGCTCGAAAAAGGGGAAGTAGACCTGTATTTCGACAGCACCTATCCGGCCACGTTGATCAGCGACCAGTCTGGTGCAAAGATCATTTTGCGGCGCTGGCGTTTCGGCGTGGAGGAATATAAGAGCGTGATCTTCGCCAGCACTGCAAGTGGTATTACCTCGGTTGATCAATTGCCCGGTCACATGGTTGCCATGGACGCACCCTATTCCACATCCGGCTTTCTGCTGCCAGCAGTGTACCTGACGGAGAATGGATTGACCCTGGTCGGCAAGAAAAGCACGGGCGACCCGGTAAAGAGCGATGAGATCGGTTTTGCCTTCAGTTATGACGATGAAAATACGCTTCAATGGGTGATCAGTGGACTCGCCGATGCGGGCGTGACCGATGATTTTCACTTCGATGTGGATTTTCCGGAAGAAGCGAGGAACCAGCTTGTAGAACTGGCCCGCACCGAATCGACACCGCGCCAGGTTGCGGTGATCCGTTCGGGGCTGGACGATGAACTGGTCCAAGCCATCATCCGTGTGCTTACTTCCATGCATGAAGATAAGGATGGACAGGCTGCTCTTGAACCCTTCCAGACCACAAAATTCGACACATTCCCCAATGGTATCGAATCTGCCACTGCCCGCATGCGTGAGATGATGGAATTGGTAAAGGGAATCCAATTGCCTTGATCTTGCTTCGGAATTGAATCTTACATGCAGCGATCTCAACGATACTGGCACGACCTGTCACTTGGAAGCAAGATCGTAGGACTGGTAAGTCTACTTGTCCTTGCGACGGTGCTGGCATTGACATCGCTATCCATTCAACGGGAACGTGACAACTTCCGCAAGGAACTGCTCGAGCAGGCTAACATGCTGCTCGATGCGACTTCCCTGACCCTCCGTGACCAGTTGTATCGCCTGCAAATCGATGAACTTACCGATGTTGCCAATGTGGTAAGCCAAAGCCCGGATGTGACCCAATTCGTCGTCTACGATGAACGCGGCAGGGTGCTGGCAGACGCAACGGAGACTCGAGATGTGTACTCACAGATGGCTGATCCGCTGGGGATGAAACTGCTTGAGCTGGATCGCAATGAATCCTATATGGAATGGCAGGAAGATCAATTACTGGTGGGACGCGCGGTCATCCTTGGCAATCGATCCATTGGCGCAGTCATGACCGGGTTATCCACGCAGCCGCTCGATCAAAAGATCCGCACGATCACCTTGCAGGGTATCTTTCTCGGTTTCATAACCCTTCTTGTAGGCTGGGTCTTGACGCTGTTCTTCACAAAACAGATCACAACACCATTGATGGAACTGGCCGATGTTGCCGGGCAAATGGCAGCCGGTAGATTTTCCATTCGCGTTGCAGAGAAATCAAAGGACGAGATCGGGCGCCTGGCGAGTGCGTTCAACGAAATGGCGACCGGACTGCAGGAACGTGAGTGGCTCAAAGATATGTTCGGGCGATTCGTCAGCCAGGAAGTCGCCGAAGGTATTCGTGAGGGGAAGATCGTTCTCGAAGGGGAGAATCGAGTTGTATCCGTTTTATTTTGTGACATCCGCGAATTCACCGACTTTTCAGAGCGGCATACTCCCGGCGAAGTGGTGAAACTGCTGAATGACTACCTGCCTCTGGTAGTGCAGGCTGCACAGAAATATGGCGGCATGGTGAACAAGTTTGGCGGCGACAGCACACTCATTATTTACGGTGCGCCCTATGAAGTACAGAACGACGCCTTGAAGGCAGTGCTGACCGCTCTGGAGATTCGCTTTGCGGTTCGCCAACTCAATCAGCAGCTTGCCCAGCGTGGTGAGAGCCTGCGCGTGGGAGTGGGGATCAATACCGGCGTTGCGCTGGCGGGTGCGGTCGGTCCCATGGAGCGCCAGGAATATACGGTGATCGGGAACACGGTCAACCTGGCGGCGCGCATCGATGGCTTGAATAAGCAATTCCCCGAGCACGATATCCTCATCAGTGCATGGACCTATGAGGCGTTGGGTGAATACCGCTCCCAGTTCGAACTGGTGTCGCTGGGCCAAATTCCCATCCGCGGAAAAATCGAGCCTATCGAGATATGGGCGGTACGAAAAAAACTGTAGTTCAGGCGTTGGGGGATGCCATACCTGTGATACCCAGCCACAGTTGATACAACCCAAAACAGAATAATGCAAGCGCCGAAATGCCGAGTAGCGCGCGGTTCACTTTGGGTCCCAAGTGGCGGGCCGAACTGAAGACAATGATGATCGCACCGAGGCTGACGATCATGGTGGCGTAAAAGCCGAACAACAAGCCAATGCCATGCATGGGTGTTTCCCGCCATCCACGTAACAAGATCGGACCCGTGACCAAGGTCCAGAAAATATAGGCACCCGGTGCAAGGATGTTGGTCAGTGCTGCCTGCAACAGGGTTTGTCTACTGCTGCTTTCAGGAGAGGGCAGGGTTGGGTCAACGTTCCTCCAGGTTCGAAATGTGCCATAGGCAAGATAGAGAACGAAAAACCCCCCGGCGAGATAGAGAAAATTTTGCAGCCCTGCTGGGACGCGACTCAATACGAAGATGCACAGGGCAATGATCGGCCCGTCACTGATCAACGGCGCAAGTGCCGAGGGAAGGCTCTTTTGCCAGCCTTTCACCAAGGCTTGCGAGATCAAGTATGTTTGAAGTGGACCCGGTTGGACCGCTGCGGCGAATCCATAGCCGATGCCCAGAGCTATATAGGTCCACATTCAGGATTGCCCCACTACTTCGTAATGAATAACGGTCGGTTCGAACTCCAATAGAAAATCTTTATCCTCGGGATAATACTTCGCCGTTTCCACTTCATCTCCAGCGAATGATTTGATGGATTCCAGATCTTTCCAAAAGGTCAGCGTGATGAAATGGGTGACATCTCCCTCCTGCCGTTCGAGAACGTGGACACTGAGGTTCCCCGCTACAGAACGGTAATCGGGGATGGCCCGGGCGTTGAGAAATTCACGGTACACCTGTGCCTTTGTTGTTGGGACTCTGCCATGCCACATTCTTGCGATCATACTTTGCTCCTCTTTAAAGTTGTTATGCAACTGAGGATAAAGCATACTACGGTAATTCGCAATTCTCTCAAGAGGGCACGATCACAGCGCGTACATCGCTGGTGAAGTGTTCAAGCTCGTCGAGCCGCTGGTTGATTCTGTCTGCATCAAGTGGGATGACCTGTGAGACCACCCGCGAAGTATCCAGTGTTTTTCTTCGTACCATCTCGATCAGCAGTGGCAGTTCCTGTAAAAGATGATCGTTCGAGCCAATGATCTCTGCCTCATACCCGATCAATGTTTCATATGGATGTACGTCCAGCGGTGTCTTGCTGAGCCCCACGATCACGGCGCGACCCAGCACGCCAAGCGACTCAACGGTCTGCTTCATCGTTTTGGGCAGTCCGATCATCTCCAGCGCTACATCCACGCCTTTGCCTTTCGTCAGTGTGCGGATCGCCTCCACCGCGTCGGAACGCGCCGCGTCGACTGGGATGGCCGCGTATTCAGAAGCAAGTTCGAGCTTGTCAGGCTGGATATCCACCGCGTAGACTTCAGCTGCGCCCAATGCCTTTGCCAATTGGATGGCAGATAGGCCGAGTCCGCCCACGCCGAAGACAGCCACCGTTTCACCTGCTTTCACCCGCCCTTTGCGAAGCGCATGCAAGGCCGTTGCCGATGCACACATCAATGTGGCGCCCTCTACAAAGGGAATCTCCTCTGGAAGCAGAATGGCATTGCGTGCCGGAACGACAACATATTCCGCATACCCTCCATCCACGTGATGACCGAGCATCTGCACGCTGGCGCAAAACTGTTCGTTGCCATTCTTACAGTAATAACACTCACCGCAACTGATGTTGTAATGGAGCGCAACCCGGTCTCCAGCTTTGATGGTTCCCACCTGTGAGCCGGCCCATTCCACTTCACCGGCGATCTCATGCCCGAGGGTGATGGGTAACTTACCCATGCTCGATCTCCCCGCGCGGTAATGCGCATCGGAGTGGCAAATGCCCGCCGCACGCACGCGTACGAGCAGATCGTATTCTGAAATGGATGGGATGGGGATCTCCCGCGCCTCCAACGGCTCACCGGGATGGATCATTTGCACAGCTCTCATACTGTCTCTCTCCTATTGTTAAGATGTCACATCTAAAATGGGACCCGTCTTCGGTCCCGCGAGGTGCGGTTATGGCTTATGGCTTCTCGGCAAGCGTGAAATAAAAGACCGAGCCATGCCCGAGTCCATCCGATTCGATCCAGATCCGGCCGCCGTGGATCTCCACGATCCGTTTGACAACTGCCAGCCCTACACCTGTGCCGTCAGACTTTGGGTCAAGCTTGTCGAAGAGGCCGAAGATACGCTGGTGATACTCGGGCGCGATCCCCATTCCGTTATCACGGACAAAGAAGATATTCTTTCCATCGCTCGACGTCTGGCATCCGATCTCGATATGGGGTTCTGGCTGATCCCCCATATATTTGCAGGCATTGTCGAGCAGGTTTTGAACCACCTCAACAAGCCGGGCCTTATCTCCATACACTGTGGGTAGTTCGAGAGGGCAGGTGACCGTTATCCTGCCTTTCTTGAGTTGACCATCCACATTGCTTAGCGCTTCTTGAACAATGCCTGCAAATGGAACATCCTCCGGCGGGTTCATCAGGCGCCCAATTCGGGAAAGTTCGAGCAACTCGCCCAGCAATGTATGCATTTTGTCAGTTGCCGTTTTGATCCGCAGGATATCGTGCCGGACACGTTCGATGTTCCCTGCAAGGGCATCTTTTTCGAGAAAGCCCAGAAATCCCTGGATCGTGACGATAGGCGATTTCAAATCATGCGAAACCGTATACGTGAACCGTTCCAATTCTGCGTTGCGTACTTCCAGATCCTGGATGAGTTTTTCGCGCTCGATCTCGGCGAGTTTCCGTTCAGTGATATCGCGCGAAATGCCTACCAACCCAATAACCTTCCCATCCTTATCGCGTAACGGTGCCTTGCTGGCAGACATCCAGCGCGGTGTCCCATCAGGTTGGGGAATATATTCGACACGGTCGAGGATCGCACGTTCATCCTTGAGCAGGGCTTGTTCCTCTTCCAGAATGGATTTTGCGAGATCGGAAGGCATGAAATCGTCATCGCTTTTGCCAATGGCATCTTCTGGTGAGTCCACGCCCAGCATCTGTGCCTGGTGTTGGTTGACACGTGTAAAACGGGAATTAGCATCCTTGAAGTAAACGGTATCGGGAACGTTTGCCATCAACACATGCAGCAGGTCTCGTTCGCGTACCAGCTCATCCTCCACCTGCTTACGTTCGGTCACATCCAGAATCTGTAAACCCACATATTGGTTGCCTGTCGAATCGTGAATGGGAAATTTGAACACCCACCAATGCCGTAATTCGCCGCCGGGGGTGTGGGCCGCATACTCATTGATCTGTGCTACACCTGTTTTCAAGACCAGGCGATCGCTCGCTGTAAAACGTTCCGCTTCCTCTTTGGGGAACAGATCGAACTCTGTTTTCCCAAGGATCTCCTCGGCTGGTTTCCCGAACAACGTCTCGACCCTGGGGTTGCAGTATACGTAGCGGCTCCCGGCATCTTTCATGATCACGATCGCCGGACTGGTCTCCATGAATTCTCGAAAACGCTCCTCACTCAACCTCCATGCCTGCTCGTTCCTTTTCGCTTCTTCGAGGCTTTGCTCCATGCGCTTCATCACAATGTTGAGCGCTATAGCGATCGAGATCAACATGGTGTAATTGACCAGGATATCGTCCCAGTTCGTCATGTTCGCAAAGGGGGTGACGATGAGTCCGCTCATTTCGCTATAGGCGATCACCGCAACCGCGCTCATGCAAAGCAGAGCGAACGCCCACAGCCCGTGCCGCCCAACCAGCATCCCCCCGAGCAGGAGTGCTGCAGAAAAGGCGATCATTGCTGTATCGTGCATGCCCGATCCATTGAACACTTGTGCTGTGATGGCAATGATCAATCCTACGGGCACGATAATTCTTCCCGGTTTCAGATAACCGAGCAATGTAAACAAAAGGGATGCAGCAACGAGAAGACCCAGAAGCGAAAGGATCCAGAATGTTGTCGCCTTTGGCGTGAAGGTGTTGGAAACAAAAATGACCGCAATGACGGCCGCTAATACAATGAAATGCAGGGTGATTAGCAGCTTTGAGAATCCGGGATCGTCGTGTTGATTGCGTTGTAGCCGGGTTATCAGTTTGTTCATCATATTGCCTTCTGTTGCCTTGCCAGCGTTGGCTATGTTCGTACCCAACCGGCGATCGTGCGAATATCCTCCGGCGTGGTGCGGCAGCAGCCCCCGATCATCCGTGCCCCCGCCTGGTACCACTCCCGGGCCTCCTCTCCAAATGACTCGTACACCGGGTGCCCATCCCAGTCATTTTTCGAAGCATCGTAGGCTTCACCCGAGTTGGGGTAGACGAGCACAGGCTTACGGGTTGCCTTTCTTGCTTCTCGGATGAGCGCCGGGATGAATTTAGGCGATGTGCAGTTGACTCCGACTGCCGCGACAAAAGGACTCGCTTCGACAAGCCGAACGCAGTCTTCGAGCCGCTGCCCTTCATTGACATGCGCTTCATCTCTACAACTAAAGCTGATCCACGCTTCGATGCTTTTGAACTCCTCCAGGAGTTTGACCAGTGCCTGCCCTTCAATGAGACAGGGGATCGTCTCACAGGCCAACATATCTGCGCCTGCTTCGATCAAGGCTTTCATACGTGGACGGTGAAATTCCATCAATTCGGTTTCGGTTAATCCGTACTTGCCTCGATATTCCTCCCCGTTGGCAAGGAATGCGCCGTAGGGTCCCACCGATGCGGCGACGAACGGCTTTGCCCTCCCCGTGCGGTTCGACTCATCTGCCCAGAATTCATCGCGCGCTTCCACAGCCAACTTCACAGATTTCTGGATCAGGGAGAGAGCTTCCTGTTCGTTCAGCCCCCGCTTCATGAATCCTTCGACGGTCGCCTGATAACTGGCTGTGATCGCACAATCTGCACCGGCTTTGAAATAATCGTAATGGACCTGTTTGATCTTCTCAGGTTGTTCGAGCAATATTTTGGCCGACCATAAATCATCTTTCAGGTCACAACCGCGGCGCTCGAGTTCGGTGGCGAGCGCACCGTCGATCACCAGGGCAGGATAACGGTCCAGAATGGAAGCGATGGGATTCATATTTCCTCAATTCATAAAAGGATACCATAAACATACACGTGCCTGCCTTTCATCCTGCTTGGAGTTTGGGGCAGGCCAAATTGAACAAAAACTGCCTTGCCAGAACATATGGATAGGCAGTATTGTCACCTTTCTTTATCTTTTTCTCTTGTCGGTTGAGGGGGCTTATGCCAGGTCTGGTCAGGACTGATCTGTTGGCGCGTTGTGTCCCGAAGTTGATCCATATCCCTTTTTCGCCAGCATTACATAGGCCCATTCCGGGCGGCAAATGGAAATTCTATCGTTAAAAACGAACTTCCGAAGCACAAAGACTTCGGAAGTTCGTTCGGGGAGTCACGGTCGCCATTGCAATTTATCCAACTGATAATTGGATGCACCTCGGCCGACAGGCAGGTCTCCCAAAAGGAATGAAGTTGCCGTTGTTGAATTTTGAGAGATATGGGCCAGATCCAAAATGAACAACTGTTTATTGTTCATGTACCCCAGACAATTTCCATCGCTTGAAATGGCAGGTGCATATCCGGCTTCAACGACTTTGAGTAACGCCGTCTCGTTCACATGCGCGAGATAGATGATGCGGTCGTTTGCACCTCTGCCAACATCGAACACGATTGACTTTCCATCGAGTGACCAGCTCATATTCGCTGTTTGAGGAACAGAGGAGCCGGAACCTTTTGGAATGTCAAAGGTTCCCAACATGGCTCTTTCATAGCTTGTGATGTTTTCAACCCAAAGACGCGCCTCACCAGAATCATGATCGTCTTCCATATAAGCAAGCAGGGTTCCATCGGGAGAAAAGGCATAACTACTCGCACTTTCGATATAGGTGTTGATCGTGGCTACATCGATATCGTTCAGAATCCATTCGAACAGACCGATTGTTGTGGGGGTTGCACCGTAAAATACAACACTGCTTCCATCTGGCCAGAACTGCGGCGCACCGAGAATTTGGGTGTTCCCCAGATTCTTTTCTTCAAGCCCTGTTCCATCGGCATTCATCACATACAGTGTCTTGTTATTTTGCGCCGACCATAAGACAACCTTCTTTCCGTCACGCGACCAGGCGGCATCCATCATGTAACCCAATTCGCCGGGAGGAAGAATTGGTTGCACTTCGCCGCTGGCTGGGTCAGCGCGATAGATATTGCCGCTGCCGGTTGTGTTGCCCAAAAGAAGCAGTTCCTTGCCATCTGCCGACCATACAAAGGATCGTATCTCACCGATGATGTTCCCTGTATCCACACGGGTAAATTGAGTCTTGTCAGGGCTGGTCAAAGAAACGCCAAAGTTGTGTGCGATTGCCAGTGGCGACGCACAGATATTTCCCAGTTTTACGTTTTCTTCAAATGAAGCTTCCTGTGTCTCAGTTGGAATGGCAGCCGGCTGAACAGCGGGCGATACTGTGCGGAATATCCAACTAACCAACAGCACACCAAAGACAGCCGCAAGTGCCCAGCCCGCAGGTTTCAAGAATTTCAGCACTGAATTTCCTTTTTTGTTTTGAGATGGATATGCATCCATGAGTTGTGTCTCCAAAGTCCATTGGAAGCTCTGCGAAAGCTTCATCATTTCAGCAGCGGAAGACAGCTTCTCTGCCGCCGACCGTTCGTCGGCGGAGAGTTGGTCGAGCAGGTCTTTATTCATAGTCCACTTCCAGTGCCAAAGAGGTGCGGGTGCGCAGGTCCTGCAGCCCACGTGAGATCAACATACGAACGGCGCTTTCGCGTTTGCCAAGGACGAGACCTGCCTCTGCGGGGCTGAGTTCGCTGATGAAGCAAAGGATCAACGCTTCAGCGCGATCCGGGCTGATGGTCTTGAGCGCATCAAGGACTTGTTCCATCTGGATGCGCCGCGCCGCTGCTTTATCGGTGGGCAGGACCGGGGCGGGGAGGTGAAGCGCCGCCTCCAACGGGAACTCGGCTTTTCGTCCGCGAAAGAAGCGCCCTCTCAGCCTCGAAGCGATCCCCATCAGCCAGGCGATATACGGACCTGTCCCGCGATACGAACGGATACCCTCCAGCGCCGCCATGAAGGTCTGCGACGTGAGGTCTTCGGCGTCCTTATCGTTATCGGTATGCGCCCTGTGATAGCGGAAGACGCTCAGCACGTGACGCCGGTACAGCTCGGCAAACGCCTCACGATCTGTGCGTGCCTGCTGCGCCAGTTGAGCATCGTCCATCGACGGGTATGGGTTGAGTAAAGTCATTCGAAAGAGTAGAACACTCCTGTATGCATGCGTACATCACGTAGTGCCGGGAGGTGGGGGAATCGTAACAGGGAATTTTATAAAAAGACTTCCGAAGTCTCACAAACCTCGGAAGTCTAAAATATCACTTGTCCAACAGCCACTGACTGAAAAAGTCAACCATCCTTCGTTGATACCGACGCGGATTGTCCTGATACATTTGCATATGAGGAACATTTTTCTTTTCCCATAAGAAACGCGGTTCGTTGGCCGCATTGTATAACTTTTCTCCGGTATCAGGCGGTGCGACCTTATCTGCCAGACCTTGAACGATATAGACAGGACGCGGGCTGATCTTACCGATATCGTTGAGCGGAGCAACTTCATCGAAGTTGAGCCCAGTTGCAGTCGTGGCAATAAACTTCAATAATGGATTGATGAACGGAACAGGCACCAGATAATTGACCTCATCGTCCAGCGAAGTGAAAGAACTATCGGCAAAGACCGCTTCGATCTGTGGAAACTGTGCAGCGGCGCGGATAACGGTGGCTGCACCCATCGAGCCGCCCCAGGCGCCGACATGTTTTACATCTGGTTGCGCCAGCACATATTCCAGTGCGGCTTTGACGTCCAGCACCTCAAGATAACCAATCGTCGAAACATCACCACCACTGTTGCCATGGGCGCGCGCATCCCATGACATCACGCCGAATCCTTTTCTGGCGAAATAAACCTGCATCCATTCCGGGCGATTATCGCCATATCCATGTGCCAGAAGGATTACGGCGCCATTGCGCGGCGGCGTGTACCAGGCCGAAAGGCGGACTCCATCCTCGGTGATCAGGTCCACCGATTGATAAGGAATGTTTTCTTTTCGAAGCGTGTTACCTGGAGCAAGAATGCGCCTTGGATGTGCAAGCTGATAGACTTCGATGGAAATCAGAATGACGAGGAAGGCAGCCAGAGTGATTATGATTTTGATGGTGGAATTCAAAACGGAACGCAGCTTGGCCATGAGGTTTCCTCCTTTGATACTGAACAAGTTACAGCTTTGGGTTTGAATATTACTTGACTCTCTGCAACACAATTTTCACATGAGGTGTGGACTGGTCCACATTTGTCGTGTGCATTTCCATCTCATAACGCAAAGTATCGCCTTCCAGTTCAAACGTACGGGCAGACGAGATCATGCGCGGATCATTTGTGATCGCTTTGCTCACGAAATGGATTCGAATCATATCCTTTGTTGCTTCAATCGTTCCCGCTAAGACTTCTGTGCGACCGATCTGGGCGCTGGTCAATTCCAACTCGCCGCTTTCCAGGATTCGGATAAAGCCGTTCTCCCAATGAGATTCAAGCCATTCAGACTGTCCATCATACAGCTTTTGTATCCGCTGCTCATACGCCAGAATCTTTTCATCGCGCCGGGTGAAGACCAGCGTTTCGCGATAGCCAAAGGATGTGACGGTGGGGAATTGTCCGCGACCGTTGCCGGTCCAGGTTCCTTCGATGAGAGCGAATAGTTGAGTGCTTATCGTTGATAGAGTAGGCATCATCATTATTTTACAACAACACTGTTTCCCAGGTTGGCAGTTACTGGCAGTTAATTGTATTGAATTGGCATTTCGATGGTGCAACAATGACCTTGTTCAACATGTTATTAACCAAGGAGAAAACGATGATAAGCCAATTCCCCAAAACACTCTTATTTGTTTGTGTGATGTTATCTGTGCTCATCACTTCCTGTGCTCCGGCGGCAACGCCAACGATTGTTGCTTCGTCCACACCCACATCTACTCAGGTGCCAACGTTCACCCCAACCGTCACGCGAACGCCTACGCAGACCCCGCTGCCTACTGCAACACTCAATCTGGCGGCTACTCAACAATATGACGGCTTTGTACAGTGGCTGGAAAAGCTTGTTGCAGAGGGGAGTATCCCTTCTACAGAGGGTACATATCACTCATTGGATGATTTTTCCGACTCCTTCGCCAAAATAGGCTACTATAACTGGTCAACCTACAATGAGCATCAGCCCGCGAATTTTATTGTTCAGGCAAAGGTACAGATCGCGAACGAGACAACAGAAAATGCTTTCAAATCGGCTTGTGGATTTGTGTTTACGGATGGGTTTTCCAACCATGTCCTGTTCTTCGCCCTGGATGGAAATGCCAATTATCGAACAGATGGCAGGGACCGTGGGTCAAAATACCTGGATTCCGCCTTTTACCAAAACCCGGACGGCGTCACATTGACTGTGATCCTGTCGAATAAAGCACTGCTTTTCTATGTCAATGACCGCAAAGCAATCTCACAGACTGTTTATGGCGGACCCTTTAGCCTTGGTCCCGCAATCTTATCTGGAACCTCAGAAGGGTTTGGAACCCGCTGTGATTTTTCAGACATAGTGTTATGGGAAATGGAATAAAAATCGATGACACCGAGATTTCCAAATCTCGGTGTCCTTATTTTGACACTTTTAATGAAATGTCTTTAGGGAGCAGTTGTTCTGACACAACGAAAACCAACTGAGTCAGATGCCTCTTTTGGATCTTTATAAAAACGGTTTGAAATACGCAAAAATTCGGGAGCGGAGGCGTACGAGCCGCCACGTATCACTCGCAAAGTTTCTCCAAAGTTTTTATCTGCTTTGGGGTTTCCACCAGGATACGACTTATACCAATCTTCCACCCATTCCCAGACATTTCCTGCCATATCCTTAATCCCGTCTGTGAAAAAACCTGGTTGCACATCATAACTTTTTACCCGAAGCGTATCGTGCCAAATGTTGCCAAAATTGGCCACATCTTCAGTGGGTTTCTTCACGTTGATGGACCAGGGATAAATTTCATTGTTTGGATATACGGATCTTGCAGCTTTTTCCCATTCTGCTTCTGTGGGAAGCCTTCCGTCAATCCACTTACAATACGCCTGAGCCTGATCATAAGTAACATGGATTACAGGAAAATTCGCATATTTTGGGTTGCCAAAATATTCAGGACGTGTATTTGAACTTGAATTTTGAGGCGATGTACATGCGTTGTCCTTCATGCACTGGACATAATTCCCATTTGTTACTTCTGCTTCCTGTATCCAATAATCAGGAAGTGTTACTGAGTGCTGCGGCTTTTCAATCTCCTCGGCATTAGCATCTTTCGGAGATGCTCCCATCAGGAAGGACCCTGCAGGAATTTGAATCCACTTTGCTTCTAGATTAATCGCAGGGTCTGTCCATAACGGCGATGTTGGTGTCGGAATTTGGGAATTTATTATCCTAAAATTTAGGCCTCCACGTCCCGTAATGCTAGATACTAGGCTAAAATCACTGATAGGTTCAAATTCAATAATTCGGTAGCCACTCATTGAAGTATTGATGTTAAGCATGGGTTCGGTAATATATTCTACAACGTTGCCGTTTTCGTCCGCTGTTATTTTCCATGTTGTAGAATATGAAAGATTGAGTCCACTACTACGATATAACAGCATTTGCCTAGTCTCGTTAGGTTTGAATCCGCGAAAATAAATGGCTGATGGCTCTCCTGAATTTAACTCCCCTTCACACCATGAGCGATTGCCATCTCCGGCTGCATAAGTTTTTGGAAAAAAGACTTCGACATCTTTTGGTGATTTGATGGTGAAGTTTAGCTCCGCTTTTGCCCAGCCTAAAGATGTTGCTTCAAGTTTATATTTTCCG
>CAZKSG010000057.1:0-23889 GCA_964555335.1 uncultured Anaerolinea sp. | reverse complement strand
TGCAAGCCAGCAACGGCGACTGGCGCAAGTTCTGGCTGGGGAAGAATGCCTGACAAGGCGCGCGAACTGTTCGAAGAGCTTCGTTCCGTGATGGGAAAAGTCGGTCTGCTCGACACGATCCTGCCACCGATTTTCTTCCTCCTGCTGAATAGGCTGGCGGGCTTCACCGCCGCCATGATCGGCGCGCTCGGACTCTCTGTGCTGATCGCCGTTCTCCGCCTCCGCCACAGACAGTCGCTGGTCTACGCGCTGGGCGGGATGGGCAGTGTCGGTCTCGCGATCGCACTTGCGCTTCTGCTTGGACGCTCGGAGGGCTTCTTCCTGCCAGGCATCGTCAATGGCGGGCTGACCGTGGCGCTCGCCCTCGTCAGCCTCCTCATCCGCAGACCGATGGTGGCATGGACGAGTTTCCTTGCTCGCCGCTGGCCGCTCAACTGGTACTGGCACGAACGAGTCCGCCCTGCTTACACTGAAGTGACCGTGGCATGGTTGTTGTATTTTGCCGTGAAATTGTTCTGGCAAGTGACCCTCTTTCAAAACAACGCCGTGGACGAGCTCGCCTTCGTCAACATGCTGACGGGCTGGCCTGCGACCATTGCCCTGCTCGTATTCAGTTACCTCTATGGGACATGGCGATTAGCGAGACTGGGCGGCCCGAGCGTGGAAGAGTTTCGGCACGGCGTGCCCGCTCCTTGGTCCGGACAGAGGCGAGGTTTTTGAGTCAAAAAAGAAATGGAAATGAAATGAGTCGAGTCGAATTAAATCAATCTGCCCCCGATTTCACACTGACGGATTTCAATGGAAACGAAATACGTCTGTCTGATTTTCAAAATAAAAAGAATGTTCTGCTGGTTTTCAACCGCGGATTTTTCTGACCATTCTGCCGCAGGCACATGGCGCAGTTGCGCCAGGATTATGACAAATTTGCCGCACAGGATACCGAGGTGATTGTAGTTGGCCCCGAAGCCGCGATGGCATTCGCCATGTATTGGCAAGCGAACAACCTGCCCTTTATTGGCCTGCCCGACCCAAACCACACCGTCCTCAAACGCTATGGGCAGGAAGTCAGCCTGTTCAAGTTTGGACGCCAGCCTGCGCAAGTGACGATTGATAAAAGTGGACGCGTGCGCTTCGTTCACTACTGCCACGATCCCAGCGACATTCCCGACAACGCGGAAGTCCTCGAGATTGTTGAACAGTTGAATGCAGAACTTATCCATATGCAATAAAACAGGAACCCATGAATAATAAACATCTCTTTTCCATCATCCTTGTCGTCTTCATTGACCTGCTTGGCTTCAGCTTGATCCTGCCGCTTCTGCCGTACTATGCGGAAACGTTTCAGGCTAGCGAATTTGTGACGGGATTGCTCGTAGCCGTATACGCTGCCGCGCAGTTGATCGGCGCGCCTGTGCTTGGACGTCTATCCGACCGCTTCGGTCGCCGCCCGCTTTTGCTCGCGTCCATATTCGGGACTTTTCTCGGCTTCCTCTTGCTTGGCTTTGCCAATGCCCTATGGATTCTCTTCGCCGCTCGCATTCTCGACGGCTTCACTGGCGGCAACCTCTCCATCGCGCAAGCCTACATTACCGACGTGACCGACGCGCAGAACCGCTCGAAGGGACTGGGCTTGATCGGCGCGGCCTTCGGTCTCGGCTTCATTATCGGCCCTGCGACGGGCGGATTCCTCAGCCAATGGAGTTACGCCGTGCCTGCCTTCGTCGCCGCAGCGTTGTCGTTCATCAATCTCGCGTTGATCTATTTCTGGCTGCCGGAATCGCTCACTGCCGAAAAGCGCTCCAGCATGACCGACAAGAAACCCGCCGTGACCCTCGGCGCGTTATTCACCGCGCTCAAGCGACCGTTCACTGGACCCCTGCTTACCACACGCTTCTTTTTCGGTCTGGCCTTTGCCATCTTCCAGACTGTCTTCTCGCTCTACATGCTCGCCAAGTTCAGCCTCTCCGCGAGCAATACGGGACTGATTCTCACCTACGTCGGCATCCTGGCCGTTATCACACAGGGATTTTTGATCGGGCGCATCACCAAGAAATTTCGTGAAGATGTGCTGATCATCGTCTGCGCCGCACTCATGGCGGTCTCGCTTATTGGCTGGGCATTGGCCCCGTCCATCGTGATATTGCTGATCGTGCTCACACCTACTGCGCTGGCTGGCGGCATCCTCAACACCCTGCTTTCGTCCACGCTCACTAAAGCTGTCGTGCCGCAGGAGATCGGCGGTATTCTCGGCCTCTCCGCTTCGGTGGAATCGTCCACGCGCATCTTTGCCCCGATTATCGGCGGTGCACTTCTGCAAAGTCTTGGCACGTGGGCGCCTGGCGCGTTCGGCGCGGTTGTGATGGTCGGCGTGTTTGCCTACGTGTGGTTCACCATCTACAACCATCCGATCCTTTCCAAACCCGCGACGGTCTCCGTTTTGCATTAGCCATGATCCAGCCTAGCCACACTCGTTACGAACTTCCGCCCGAGGGTGCCACGCTGCTCGGCTATATCGTCCGCCGCATGCACAAGACCGAATGGCTTGCCAAAGCTGCCGCCGCGCTCGCCGAAGGGAAGACCGAACAAGCGCTCGAATACGTGGCGGTCTACGCGGCGGCATCCTCCACCTCCTACGGTCCCGCCTTCTACCAGCCGCGTTTCAACCGCGTTGGCGATCAGGTCCGCGAAGCAGACCCGACCACGGGCGCGCTCGTGACCGCCAGGCTCGAAAGCGACTCGCCGTACTATCACATCACCTACGAAGCCGTCATGCCGAACGGTGACGTTTTCAAAGGCTCTGAGAGAATCACTGGTACCACCGTCGGCTTGCGTGGTCTCGGTATGCCCGCCCCTTCGAAATTCACGTTCACCTCGGGCGGCTACACTGCCGAATTCGAGGGCGTCCTCACCAGCGAACTGGCGCTCTCACTCTTCGGCAATACCCGCATTCGAGCCTATGGTTTCCTGAGCCTGCGCGACAACCGAGGCAATGCAGGGCGGCTCGAACTGAACCGTGCGGGTGAAATCGCCATCTGCATCAACGAACAGCCCAAGCTAGTCACTCCAGTGCCAGGATCACGCGGATGAATATCCAACTCCTTTAGAATACCCGTGTGTATCCCTGCTCATCTTCAGGTTGCATCCCGTCAATTGGATTCGGTGGCGGCGTGAGTTTGGAAAGGGCCTGAAGGAAATCGGATCAGCCGTCCGCGCGGACAAGATGCGGCTATCCTTCCATACAGGATAGTACATCGTTCTCGATTCGCCGAATCCTGAGATCGTCGCCTGTGCCGTGGACGAAATCGCCTACTCGGCTCGCTTCCTGACCGAACCCAGGCTTGATTCTGTCCACAAAATCGATCTGGTATTGGGTGAGCTTCCCAATATTCGATCTCATGCTTTAGGACACGCGACCGTATCTTTGTTTGGAAAAATGGCCGCCCAAAAAATATATCTGAATTGCTGGGACACTCTACAGTAACATTGACGTTAAACGCTTATTCCCATATCATTAACCCGATGATAGCGTAGTGGTTGAGGCGATGGATGAAATAGTAGGACAGACACGCTGAGATGCATCGGAATTATTGAACAGAATGTCCGTTTTATCTGCAAAACACCCTACAAAATGGACTTATTGGAAGTAAAATTCATAAAAAGGACTGCGCCTCGATCCTTCTAAGTTGTGGGTTCGAATCCTGCCAGGGGCACAGATCCATTTGTGTCCTGTCTCCTTGGAATGTATTTATGAAGAAAGAGACAGGTAAGGAGTACGTTGTATGCCTACCATTGTCCGAAAGCCTTTTACAACTGTTGTTGAAACGCGCAGAGAGATATTGTTTCATGCCACAGGTTGGCAGGTGCGCTCGAGTGTCTGGAATCCGCCGACGGATGTGTACGAAACGGATGGCAACCTCGTCATAAAAGTGGAAGTAGCGGGGATGCGTGACGAAGATTTTGAAGTTGCGGTTGAGAAGAATATTCTGATCATTACCGGGCATCGCCCGGATGCAAATGAAAGACGTGCCTATCACCAGATGGAGATCATGTCTGGGAAGTTCGAGATTGCCTTTCGCCTGCCTGTCCATATCGATATCGAGAATGCTGTTGCTGAATACAAAGATGGGTTTTTAGTGATCGTTTTTCCCAAAATGAATCCACAATCGAACGAGGTTGAATAAATATCATGCCTGCCTCCCGTTGGCAAACCAGCCTGCACGACCTGCTCCAATGGAACGATGATGATGAGAATGAACTGCTCTCCATGATTATGCCATCCATGTTTTCGCGACCACAGAAAAAAGATTCCAACTCGAACGACTCAGATCCCTTGCAAACATCGAATAACCCGAAATATCCAGATGTGCTGCCCATCCTTCCGCTGCGTGGAGTGGTGGTGTATCCCCAAACAGCCGTCCCGCTGACGGTGGGTCAACCGCGCTCGATTCGCCTGGTGGACGACGTCGTCGGCGGGGACAAGCTTGTAGGATTGGTGGCAAGCATCAATCCCGAACTTGAATCGCCGGGACCAAACGATCTATATCGTGTGGGGACGGTGGCTATTGTCCATCGTCTGTTACGTGCGCCCGATGGAACCATTCGTCTGTTGGTCCAAGGCATGGACCGTTTCCGGCTGGGTGAGTTCGTAGCGGAGGAACCGTATCTTAAAGCGCACATCGAGCTGGTGCCTGAGGTGGTGGAAGAGGGGTTGGAAATCGATGCGCTTGCACGAAATGCGCGCGACCAGTTCCAACAGATTACCCAGATGATCCCATCTTTTCCGGAAGAATTGGCCGGATCGATCACGTCGGTGGAAGACCCGCTGCAGACCGCATATACCATCGCGAATTTCCAGCGTATGGATATCAAGGACTCACAGGAGATCCTTGCCATCGATTCCGTCGCTGACAAATTAAAGAAACTGATCGGCTTGCTTGTGCGTGAGGCCGAAGTTTTGACTCTTGGACAGAAAATACAAAATGAAGCGCGCGGCGAGATCGAAAAGGTGCAGCGCGAGTATTTTCTGCGCGAGCAGATGAAAGCCATCCAGAAGGAATTGGGTGAAAAGGATGAGCAGGCTGCTGAGACGGAGGAATTTCGCAAGAAGATCGAAGATGCGAAAATGCCTGAAGAAGCAGACAAGCAAGCCAAACGCGAATTGGAACGCCTTTCACGTCTGCCCACGGCCGCCGCAGAATATGGCGTCATTCGCTCCTATTTAGATTGGCTGGTATCACTGCCGTGGTCAAAATCCACGCCAGATAACCTTGAGATCGCTCACGCGCGTGAAATTCTCGACAAGGATCACTATGGGTTGGAGGATGTCAAGGAGCGTATCCTTGAATTTCTCGCCATTCGAAAATTGCGAATTGATCGCAAGGATGAGGTCAAACAACCGTCTGATGATAAGATACGGCGCGAGCGTGAAGGTGTGATTTTGTGTTTTGTAGGTCCTCCGGGTGTGGGAAAGACGTCACTGGGACAATCCATTGCTCGTGCCATGGATCGCAAATTCGTACGTGCCTCACTGGGTGGTGTGCGCGATGAAGCGGAGATTCGTGGACACCGTCGCACATATATCGGCTCGATGCCAGGGCGTATTTTGCAGTCATTACGCCGAATCGAATCAAGAAACCCTGTCTTCATGCTGGATGAGATCGACAAGTTGACGTTCGATTTCCATGGCGACCCCGCCTCTGCACTGCTCGAAGTGCTTGATCCAGAACAGAACAGTGAGTTCCGCGACAACTATCTCGAGGTGGCATTCGATCTTTCACAAGTATTTTTCATTACGACTGCAAACACACTGGAGACGATTCCCGGCCCATTGCGCGATCGTATGGAGATCATCTACCTTTCGGGATACACTGAGAACGAGAAGATTTCCATTGCCAAGGGATATTTGATCCCCAGGCAAATTCGTGAGAACAGCCTTCGTGAAACCGAAGTGGAGTTTCCAGACGACACGCTTCGTAAGATCATACGTGAATATACGCGCGAAGCAGGCGTTCGCAGCCTCGAACGAAGGATCGGCGCTGTCTGCCGCAAGGTTGGCACACGTATCGCCGAAGGAAAACAGGAGTCGGCGATCATTACTCCAGAATTGGTGGAGGAATATCTAGATCATCCGATCTTCCTGAGCAATGAGGAGTTGAATCAACGCATTTCCATTCCGGGAGTTGTACCCGGCCTGGCATGGACTCCTTACGGTGGCGATGTGCTTTTCGTGGAAGCTACAAGCATGCCCGGCGGCAAGGGATTTCAGGTTACGGGTTCGGTTGGCAATGTGATGAACGAATCAGCCCGTGCTGCGCTGTCATTTGTCCGTTCACGTGCCAAGCAGCTTGGGATCGAGCCCGAGTTTTTCAACCGGTCTGATTTTCATATGCATATTCCCGCCGGTGCACAGCCGAAGGATGGTCCCTCTGCAGGCGTGACGATGGCGACCGCGCTTGTCTCCCTGGTTTCAGGCCGCAAGGTCAAACCAAAAGTGGGTATGACAGGTGAGATCACATTGCGAGGTCAGGTATTGCCCATTGGCGGTGTAAAGGAAAAAGTGCTGGCCGCGCATCGAAATGGATTGCGTACTGTGATCCTTCCGAAGCGGAATGAACAGGATATTGACGATGTTCCGGAAGAGATCAAGAAATCCATGAAATTCATTTTCGTGCAAACCGTGGATGATGTCATCAAATCTGCGTTGGAAGAGCCTGAAAAAAAGACGGAAGCAAAACCGAAAGCAAAACCAAAGAAGAAAAGTACCACCAGGAAAATGAGTGCAAATGGTAAAAGTAATTCTCGCAGAAGATGATCCCACCATGGTATCGCTCCTGAAAACCCTCCTCAAAATGGAAGGGTTTGATGTGGTTGCAATGGACGAAAGCTCAGATGTCGCAGCGGAAGTTGAAAAGCAGAAGCCGCATGCCTTATTTATGGATGTGCATCTCGGTGGGCAGAGCGGCATGATGATCCTTGAAAAGATCCGTAAGAACAAAAAAAATTCGGGTGTGCGAATCATCATGACATCGGGGATGAACATGAAGGATGAGTGCATCAGCCGTGGAGCCGATGTATTCTTGTTAAAGCCTTTCATGCCCGACGACTTGATTAAGGCGTTGCGATAGATCTCTGTGACTGTTAACATTCAGATCCGTGAGTTTGATTTTCCCTCCGACTATCAACAGGTCTATCAGCTTTGGTCATCGATTGAAAAGGGAGTCCGCATTGGGCGTTCTGATACGCCTGCTGAGATCGAAAAGAAGATTGCGCGCGACCCCGATCTTTTTTTGGTTGCCGAATTTGAAAACAAGATCATCGGTAGTGTGATCGGCGGTTATGATGGCAGGCGTGGACTCATTTATCATCTGGCGGTCAGTGAATTGTTCCGCGGACAAGGAATCGGTTCGCGTTTAATGGATGAGGTTGAATCGCGACTCCGCGGCAAAGGCTGCTTAAAGTGCTATTTGCTTGTTGCCAGCGATAACCTTGAAGTGGAAAGCTATTACGAACGACGCGGCTGGCAGCATATGACGGACGTGCATTTATTTGGAAAAACTCTTTTATGACAATCCGTTTTGGGATTTTGACCCTCTCCGACCGTTCTTCCCGCGGCGAACGTGCTGATGCATCTGGACCTGCGCTGGCGCGGCTGATCGAAGCTGAAGGCTGGTCTGTGACAAAACAGGATATCCTCCCCGACGATGAATCGTCCATCAGGGCGCTGCTCATTACCTGGGCAGATAGCGCCGACCTGGATGTGATCCTCACTACAGGCGGGACGGGCTTTGCGCCGCGAGATGTCACCCCTGAAGCCACACGTGCCGTCATTGACCGTGATGCGCCGGGACTCGCTGAAGCGATGCGGGCAGCGAGCCTCAAGGTGACGCCTCATGCAATGCTCTCCCGAATTGTCACTGGCATCCGAAAACGGACGCTCATCCTTAATCTCCCTGGCAGCCCAAAGGGTGCGGTGGAAAACTTTCAGGTGGTGATTCCCGTTCTGCCGCATGCGGTGCAACTCCTGCGAGAAGACCCGTCTTCCGAGTCGACACACTGATTATCTCTCTGGTATAATCCCGCCGCTTCAATCACATCTCAAAACTAACAAGGAAAGTGCAAGTATGATCGACGTAAATGAACTTCGCAAAGGTGTCACCTTTGAACTGGATGGCAACCTCTACAAAGTGCTGGATTACAGCCATAACAAAACCGGCCGTGGAAACGCAAATATTCGCATCAAGGCCCGAAACCTTCAGACAGGTGCAAATATCGAACGTACATTCAACTCTGGCCAATCGGTTCAAGATGTAAGCCTTGATTTCCATAACGTCTCCTATCTTTACACTGATGGCGATTTTTATCACTTCATGGACAATGAAACCTTCGAGCAACCTGCCATCAAGGGTGATGTGCTTGGCGACAAAGCTCCTTTCCTCAAGGAAGGGATGGAAGTTAAGCTCACTTTTTATAATAATGCACCGCTTGACGTCGAGATCCCCAGCTCTGTAGATCTGAAAGTTGTGGAAGCGGAAACTGCGATTCGCGGCGATACCGCCACTGGTGTGACCAAGAAGGTCATCACCGAAACGGGTCTCGAGGTTCAGTGCCCTCAGTTCGTGAAAGTGGGCGACACAATCCGTGTCAATACCGAAACGGGTGAATACGTTACACGTGTATAGTCCTGTTCCAGCCGCGAAGGAACGCAGGCGGACAACGAATTGAAACATTGCAGAGCGAGCGATTTTGGTAATTAAACCAGTCGCTCGCTCATCGTTTATTTATAAAGGTAATTTTATTAAGGTCTATAATTCAATTTATGAAAACTCCAGCCGGCATCGAATGCCCTCATTTCTATGGCGATTACTACCGCGGGCGCAATATAGAGGAATGTCGTCTTCTAAAAGCTCATAACGAGCGTTGGACACCCGACTTATGTCGAACCTGTCCTGTACCCGGAATTAGCCGTGCCAATGCCTGTGAATTCCTAAAATTGAAACCAACAGTGGGCAGGCCGATCACTGCCTTATTCCAACGCCGGGTGCAGACCTCCGCTTATTGCGAAAAATCGAAGCGGAATGTCAGCGAGCCGCATATCGGGTGTGGTCAATGTCATGAACTGCCTTTTAAGATCGAGATCAAATCTGAATAAATTAAGCGGGGATAATTCCTCGAGAAAATTCCTATGTCCTTAACACTGCTGCTTGACCTTGACGATACTCTGCTCAACACCAATCTAGACGTTTTTGTTCCGGCATACTTTCAAGCGTTAGGGGCGCACCTGGCTGACCACATTGCGCCAGAGATCATGCTGCGCGCGTTGGTCGGCGGGATGAACGCGATGAATGTGAACGAAAACCCGGCTCAAACCCTGATGGATGCCTTTGATGCAGCTTTTTATTCAAAGCTCGGCATTCCTAAACAGGATCTTATTGTTACGTTGGAAGATTTTTATGACATGGGTTTCCCAACACTTCAGACACATACGCAACAAATCGACGGTACTGCATCCCTGATCGATTGGGCATTGTCCTGCGGATTCCGTGTGGCGATCGCGACCGATCCCTTGTTTCCCCGTAAGGCTACCTTTCATCGCCTGCGCTGGGCAGGAATTGACCCGGAACGCGTTGAGTTAATCTCCACATTCGAAGATTTCCATTTTACGAAGACACACTCTGCTTATTATGCCGAAGTGTTGGGGCGTCTCGGCTGGCCAGATGGTCCGGTGATCATGGTAGGCAATGATGCGGAACGGGACCTGGTTCCCGCGAACCGGCTTGGGCTGGCGACTTATTTTATCGAGACGGAAACCGCCTCTGCTCCCGGGTTTGAAGCGGGGTGCGGCAAATTATCTGACCTTCGCCCGTGGCTGGAATCCGTTGAATTATCGACTCTCGAACCGTCGTTCAAATCCAAAGACGCGATCCAGGCGATCATGCTCTCCACGCCTGCGGTGTTACATGGGTTGACAACGTCTCTGAGTGATGACTCCTGGCGGCACGAGCCTGCACGCGATGATTGGGCGATGAACGAGATCGTTTGTCACTTGCGCGATACCGATCGCGAGATCCATCAACTGCAATTGAAATTATTGCTTGAACGTGATGGTGCATTTATTCCGCGCCCTGATACGGGGATCTGGGCAAATGAGCGTGAATATCTGAATGTACATGGGACCACTGCGCTGTCTGAGTTCACGGCTGCACGGTTGGAGATGGTAAAAACATTAAAAGAGCAGAATGATGAAATTTGGTCGCGTAAGGCACGCCACGCCATTTTTGGACCGACAAATTTCCTTGAAGTGATGGGTTTTATTGCAGACCATGACCGGCTGCACATCCAGCAAGCATGGAAAACCTTGCAGAGCATTTAAAATGGCGTGTCTAATTTAGGGGAGGCGTGTTATAACGCCTAGAACCTACGGGGCAGGAAGCTGCCCCTTTACCTTTCAAGGAGATACCTTTATGAGAAGAGTCGTAGTCACAGGGATGGGATGCCTCACCCCTGTGGGAAACAATGTCAAAGACACGTGGGAAGCCCTGCTGGCCGGAAAGTCTGGCGCGGGGACGATCACCCATTTTGATGCCAGTAAACACAAAACACGCTTTGCGGCCGAAGTAAAAGGGTTTGACGGTGCGGCTCTGTTCGGTCCCCGCGATGCGCGCAAAATGGACCGATTTACGCAATTCGCCACCGCCGCGACGCTTGAAGCGCTTGAACAATCGGGATTGAAGATCAATGAGTCGAACCGCGACCGTGTTGGCGTGGTGATTGGCACAGGCATTGGCGGTATTGGCACATTGCTGGAACAAGCCGAAGTCCTGCGTGAACGTGGACCGGAACGTGTCAGTCCGTTCCTGGTGCCGATGATGATCTCAGACAGTGCAGCAGGGATGTTGGCCATCCGCGTCGGCGCACGCGGACCGAATATGGCCATTGCCACAGCATGCGCTTCTGGAAACAATGCGATCGGTGAAGCGTTGGAAATGATCCGCCGGGGAGCTGCAGATGTAATGATCGCAGGTGCATCGGAAGCGGCGCTGGTGCCGGTGGCGATGGCGGGAATGAATGTGATGACTGCCCTTTCGACTCGCAATGACGATCCGCAGACGGCTTCCCGTCCTTTCGATAAGGATCGCGATGGTTTTTTGATGGGCGAGGGAGCGGGCATTTTGATCCTGGAGGAACTTGAACACGCACAAGCACGGGGCGCGAATATCTTCGCCGAGGTTTCTGGCTATGGCACAACAGACGATGCTCATCATATTTCGGCCCCGGCTGAGAACGGTGCTGGTGCGGCCATCTCGATGAAACTCGCCTTGGAAGACGCCAGGCTCACCATTAACGATATCGGATATATCAATGCACATGGAACATCCACACCCCTGAATGACAAGAGCGAAACGGCCGCCATCAAGACCGTATTCGGCGAACAGGCGTATCAAATTCCTGTCTCCTCAACCAAATCCATGACCGGGCACCTGCTCGGCGCATCTGGTGCAGTGGAAGCGGTGTTCAGCATCCTTGCGATCCGCGAGGAGATCCTGCCTCCCACGATCAACTATCACACACCCGACCCGGAATGTGACCTGGATTATGTTCCCAACCAGGCGCGCAAGGTTTCGCCGAAGCACGTTATGTCCAATTCATTTGGCTTTGGCGGACACAACGCCACGTTAGTCATCAGCCGTTTTGAAGTGTAAACGTTCGTTTGACTCGTCAGATGTATTTTGACGCGTTGAAACAGTAGGAGCCAGCAATGCCATATGCACATATTACCGGTTGGGGTATGTCTGCGCCCGAATCGGTTATGACCAATGACGACCTCGCAAAGATCGTGGATACCAACGACCAGTGGATTCGCGAGCGCACCGGCATTCAGCAACGTCACATTGCCGGAGAAGGTGTGTTCCCTTCCACGCTTGCTGTGGAGGCTTCGCTCAAGGCGTTGACGGTTGCAAATCTTCAGCCAGCCGACCTGGATCTGATCATTTGCTCTACGTCCTCGCCGGAATACATCTTCCCAGCTACCGCCTGCCTCATTCAAGATCAGCTCGGTGCAACAAAAGCCGGAGCCTTTGACCTGCTTGCCGCCTGTTCGGGATTTATCTATGCCTTGAATATGGCTGCCCAGTCCATTCGTAGTGGATCGATCAAGAGTGCACTGGTCATCGGGTCTGAAACGCTCTCACGCTTTGTCAACTGGAAGGATCGTAGCACATGTATCCTGTTTGGGGATGGCGCGGGCGCGTTTGTCCTGCAGGCCAGCGACCAACCCGGCGGTGTACTTTCCGCAGTCATGCACTCGGACGGTTCCGGTGGCGACCTGTTGACCCTACAGGGAGGCGGGAGTCACTATCCAGCAAGCGAGACCACTGTCCATGATGGCAAACATTACATCCAGATGGATGGAAACGAAGTCTTTCGTTTTGCTACGCGCGTGATGGCGTCTGCAACTCAGGAGGTGGTCGATGCGGCTGGCTTGAAAGTTGATGATGTGCAGTGGATCGTGCCGCACCAGGCTAATATCCGCATCATTCAAGCAGCGGCACGCGGGCTCAAGCTGCCGATGGAGCGTTTTATTGTCAACTTGCAAAATTACGGCAATACATCCACGGCTTCCATTCCCATTGCGATGGTGGAAGCCATCGAAAAAGGACAGATCAAAAAAGGCGACAAGCTTGTCATGGTTGGCTTTGGCGCAGGGTTGACTTGGGGCGCCCTGGCTGCTGAGTGGACGGGCCCGATCCCGAGCAAGGGACATATCCGCCCGGCGCAGATCCGCGCTTCTGCACGGTTGCGTTCTCTCGTCCGGCGTATCATCCGCTTTATTGAAGGCTTGTTGTACCGGCGTGAACTCTAATGGTCAACAGGTCATGAGTGTGGTACGATACGGTTGAAATACAATAAAGGAGATTCACATGCTTGGACTACCACGTGGCGCGGAATGGATCGTCATCCTCATCATTGTCCTGCTTCTTTTTGGACCAGGTCGCATCGGCAAGATCGCCGGTGAACTGGGTAAAGGCATCAAGGCTTTTCGTGATGGACTTTCCAGCAAGGATGAAGAGAAGGATAAGACCGACGCGAACGGCAATATCGAACCGAAATAAAAAGAAGAGGCTCTCGAACACGAGAGCCTCTTCTTTTTAAATCCTGACCCGATCAATACACAAATTCCATGATCTCTTTGTCTTTCATCATTTCCGTCACGAATCTGTCATGGTTTTCCGGCTTGCCCATGGTATGCCATGTGCTGGTGATCATATCTCCACTTTTGGATTGATGATGTTCATACACATACAAGTTGTGACTTTGAAGCGATTCCTGAATGATATCCAGTTTATCCAGATCACCTGCCAAAACCACGATCTTGTAGGAACGTGATTCACGAATTCTGTCGATCCAGCGTTCAAGGCGCGGGAACACGAGCAGAACGAGCAGCACTGTAAAGGTGGCGATCAACACGAACAGAGTCTCGCCTCCCCCGATGCCCATGCCGAGCGCAGCCGAAAGCCAGATCGTAGCGGCTGTGGTCAACCCCCCTACACGACCGTGTTCGCGTACGATCGCACCTGCGCCCAGAAAGCCGATACCGGTGACAATATTGGCGGCGATACGCGTGCGTGTGAACCCAGGATCCAGGCTGGCGGAGAAGATGGTGAAAAGTGCCGAGCCTACTGTGATCAAAATGATCGTGCGAAAGCCTGCTGCCTTATCGCGAAACTCACGTTCCGCACCGACAATTCCCCCAACCACAATTGCCATTCCCAGCTTGATCAGATTTTCGATAAGTATGTTATCCATACGACAATTTTATAATAACTTTTCCAATTCGGGAATCGATGTGACTGGGTATTTGCAGACAAACCCCTCACAGACGTAAATGGTCGTTTTACCATCTTTCAATGGTCGATCCCTCAATAAGGCGGGTGAGTCTTTCAATGGTGGAAAGGCGGACGCGGCAACGACTGTATTCGGTCGATAAACGGATTGCACGAACTGTAGTAGCCCCTGATCTGGACCTCTGCCCGCGTCATACACAGCCGCCACCTGTTTCACCATGCCCAAGGCGAAATCTGCCGCTGATAGCCAACGCGCGAACGCAGTGGGGTAGCGAATCAAGTAATCGCTGGCCAATCCCAACGCCTTCTCTGCCAGATCTCGGTAACGACCTTCATCTGTGAATGCAGCAAGTTTTAGCAACGCTTCGCAAGCCAATGCATTGCCGGAGGGTGTAGCGTTATCTTGAACATCCTTGGGGCGCAGTAATAGAACTTCGCTGTTTTGAGAAGTATCAAAAAAGCCACCGTTAGGATCTTCGAAATGTTCGATCATATCATCAGCAAGTTCTTTGGCAGTGATAAACCACTTGTTGTTGAAGTCGGTTTGATAGAGTTCAAGCAATCCCAGAATCAGTGAAGCGTAGTCTTCAAGAAAGACTTCATTCGTCACTTTGTCATCGCGCCAGCTTCTTTTCAACTTTCCATTCACGTGTAATGAATTCAATAGAAAGTTTGCATTACGTGTAGCCAGTAACAAGTATTGACTTCGTATATCTGGTTCGGGGAAGACTCGCGCTGCTTCTGCGATGGTTGCCAGCATGAGACCATTCCATGCTGTGAGTATCTTGTCATCGGTCCCGGGGCGGATACGGGATGCTCGCGCAGACAAAAGGTTGGAATGGCACCCGGCTAATTTAGTGGAGACCATTTCCGGCTCGATCTTGAACCGGGCGGCGAGGGATGAATCGTCCAATGTCCGCTGTAGAATGTTGTGTCCCTCCCAGTTGCCGGCCGGGCTGACTCCGTAGACCTCAGTGATGCCATATGCCGCTTCAAAGAAATCCGAATCCTCTTTCAGTACGATGCGAATTTCATCGAGTGACCAAACATAGAACTTGCCTTCTTCGCCTTCCGAGTCAGCGTCGAGGCTGGAGTAGAAGCCGCCTTTGGGATGTGTCATCTCACGTTCGATGAAGTTTAGCGTTTCAATAACGATGTGCTTGAAGAATGGATCGTCCGTGATCTGCCAGGCATGTAAATAGACGCGGGTAAGTTGAGCGTTGTCGTAGAGCATCTTCTCAAAGTGCGGGACTCGCCAAAAATTATCAGTGCTGTAGCGTGAGAAACCGCCGCCGACCACATCGTACATGCCGCCGCGTGCCATTGCCTTCAACGCGTGGAGTGTTGTGGAAAGTTCCTTTTTGTCGTCATCTGCGTTGATTTGCGAACGACGAAGCAGGAATTCGATGGACATTGGCTGTGGGAATTTTGGCGCTCCACCCCAACCACCATGCTCCCAATCGTAGGAATCGATAAGTAGTTTGGTTGCCGCGTTCAGCGTCTCCTGTGAAAGCGTTGAATCACTCTTGTTTGTATTGCCCAGTGCTTGTTGGAGATGGTCGGAGACTTGCCCTCCAACGCGGGTGACTTCATCCCGTTCCTCTTTCCACGAACGGGCAATGCCTGCCAATACGTCGCGAAAAGATGGCGTGTTATAGCGCGGCAAGGGAGGAAAATAGGTGCCTGCATAAAACGGTTTGAGATCAGGTGTGAGAAACACAGACATCGGCCAGCCGCCCGAACCTGTCATTGCGACCGTTGCTTGCATGTAGATCGCATCAAGATCGGGACGTTCTTCACGGTCTACCTTGATGTTGACGAACTGCTGGTTCATGAACGACGCTACCTGTGGATCTTCGAACGACTCATGTGCCATCACATGGCACCAGTGACAGGCGGCATACCCGATGCTCAGGAAGATCGGTTTGTCCTCAATCCGGGCTTTGGCAAGCGCCTCCTCGTCCCAGGGGAACCAATTTACGGGGTTGTGTGCATGTTGTAGTAGATACGGGGAAGTCGAATTTGAAAGCTTATTCATGGTGTAATGTCTGGATGCGTGGAAGTTTGTATTACTTACGAATATGGTTGGTGAAGTAGTCGAGCGTTGCGTCGAACAAAATTGTGTGTCCCTTTTGCGCAGGACGTATATCTCCAGCCATGCCGATGATGAAGAAGCCCATTGGTAAGGCTGAGTGTCCAGAGCAGATCCATACGTTCAAACCCACGTAACGATGCAGTTGCAACTGAAAACAGCGCAAGCGGGAATAATGACAGTGAGTACACAAGGAAGGACGGACTGGGTCGCACGAGCAGCGCCAGGATCCACCACATCGCTGAGAGGATAAGCTGAAACCCAAGTACATTGGAAACGAGCGAAGTGGTTTTTCTGGTACGGGCAATTTTGCGAATCATATATGTGTCGGTGCCGAAATTTGTAAATGTATTCGCAATCAACACGACTGCGCTGATGAAGGTGAATTGACCAAAGGATTCAACACTCATGCGATGGGCAATGATGGCCATGAACAGAACCGTAAGTCCCTGCACGGTTACGCAAGCAAAAAGCAGCCAGAGCGAATTGCGACCTGGAATCTTTCAGTTCATCCGTTTGCTGGTCCAATGCCTTCGAAGCGTAATAATGGTGAAATCCCCCCCAATACTTGAATGGATATCGTGACTCAACTGTATCATCCAATTTGCTGAGGAATCTGAACATGCCTGGGCGGTGGATGGCAAACTCTTTGTTTGTGGCAGGAGGCGTTATCACCGAAAGAGCGTGGACCGATATTAGTTTGAAATCCCTTCCCCAGGCTGTGCCACCTGCTTGGGAGCGTAGTATTACAAGGAATTTGTTGAAAGTTAAGAACATTCGTTGGATATCTTTTGAAGCAACTGGACGTTCTCCCACTTGCGGACCGAATTCACGCGAAAAATTTTTGTAAATCGTTCAATGTCATTAACAAGAACTACTCTTTCTTCCACTTGACCTGTTTCTACCAAATAAGCACGGAACGTGCCAGCAAGCAACCCGCATTCAATCGGCGGTGTGACGAGTCGTCCATCCATTTCAACGACTAGATTCCCGATGGTGAATTCGGTCAGTTCACCGTGTTCGTTGTAGAGCAGGACATCGTCGCAGTTGGGAAAGTCAGCGCGGGCCAGGTCGTACATATCGCGGACTGTCGTTTTGTGGAACAGGAAAACGTTGCTTGCGTTGATCGGTTCCTTTGCCAGATGGACCCGGGGTACCTTTTTAACAAGGTGGTACGGTGTGGATTCGGATTGGAGATTTCCGTTTTTATCGAGCAAAAGTCGAATTCGTTGTGGCGCTGCGAATTTAGATGTAATCCTTGCAAGTTCTTCTTCGATCTTTTCTCCAGTACCAGGAAAACTGAAGTAATCCGCAGAATCCAATAAGCGAGAGACGTGCTTTTCTTTGAGAAAGAAGTTTTCTTCAGGAGTCCACAGCATAGTTTCGAGCAGGGAGAATTCAGGTTGCGACTCGGTCAACACACGCGCTTTGAGCAGGGACTCGCTATATTCGTCGTTACCGGTCGAGTCCCAGACGATGCCGCCGCCCACGCCATATTCTGCTTTGTGAGTTTCACGGTCGATCAATGCGGTACGGATAGCCACATTGAAGAATGCCGTGCGCTGTGGAGCGAAATAGCCGATTGTGCCCGTGTAGATAGTACGTGGCGTAGTCTCCAGTTCATGGATGATCCTCATCGTCCTCACTTTGGGCGCACCTGTGATAGATGCGCAGGGAAACAACGCTTTGAAGATGTTCACCAGCGATGACGATGTTTGCGCTGTCACAGTGGATGTCATTTGCCAGAGCGTGGGATACCGCTCTGTATAAAATAGTTCTGGGACACGGACTGTGCCGATCTTGGCAATACGACCCAGATCATTGCGGATCATATCCACGATCATGACGTTCTCAGCGCGATTCTTTTCGGAGTTTCTCAGCCATTCTGCTTGTGCCTGGTCTTCCTGCGTTGTATATCCACGCTGGGCGGTTCCTTTCATGGGACGACAGGTAATAGCGTTTCCATCTAGTTGAAAGAAAAGTTCAGGCGATGCCGAGCAAATGACATAACGCCCTGTGTCAATATAGGCAGCATGGTTGTTCTGGCTTTGTGCGAGATGGAGAAAGAAATTCCATGCATCGGCTTGAAAGTCCGTTTGCAGGCGCATGGTGTAGTTGACCTGATAAGTGAGTCCGTTGGCAATATAATCTTTGATTTTATCGATGGCGGTGTTGTAGGTATTGCCGTCAATGGTCGGACGCCAGTCCAGGATAGGTTTGGGATGTTTGGGATGGGGCAGATTGACACTGCGCGGCTCAGGGTAAAGCCCAAACCAGAGATAAGGGAATCCGCTTCCGGGTTTCGTGAGATGTGCTGAGTCGAATGCAGGGGATGACTCGTAGCTGATGAACCCTGCTGCATGGAGCCCATCCAGCTCAACGCGTTGTTCAATTTTCGAAAGAGCGGGGATGACCTCATCCAGCGTTTGGGCGATGATGATTTGGCTGGGTTTAGTAAAATGCAACCACTTTTTTTTATCTCGTAGCAGTGTCTCGTTAACTTTAATCTCATCCATATGTGAATAAGATTGTAAATTATTTTCAGCCTAATGGGTGATAATGTTTTGCGTCCTCGCAGCTATAATTTTCGAAAACTTGCCGAGGAGAGAGAAGATGAAACGATTTTCGATTTTGATTGCAATCTTAGCACTTGTGTTGGCATCGCTGGCATGCCAGGCAGTGACAGGCGGCGGCGGTGGTGGCGATAATGGCACTGCTCCAACTTCAACATCCAATGACCCAGAAGTCCTTCCTGTAGAGCCGGATGGCGGCGCAGGTGGCAGTACCACGACTGATACGGGATTCCCGATGACGTCTGATGCATTCAATGTCACCGACATCGGAGATGGTAGCTTGCTCTACTACACCAGGTTGTCTGCCGACGATGTGTTGAAGTTCTATCGCAATACGTATACTGCCAAAGGATATAAGGAACGCGAAATCCTGACCGTCATTGCCGAAGGGACGTTCAGCATTGTCTTTGATGGTGACGCAAGTGGAAAAGCCGTAGTGATCCAAAGTGTGGATTTGGGCGATGGCAGCCGCACGATCTCCATTCGATTGGAAGATGTCTAGGCTGTAATGCTTTGCTGAAAGCCATTGTCTACCGGACAATGGCTTTTTGTTTTATAGTTATGGGATGATACAAGAACAGTTTTCCAAAAATCTATTTCTCAAGTGGATCCCCACTGTCTTAATGGTGGTGGCGATCTTTTTGTTTTCGGCGCGACCTTCCATCAACGAGCCTCCATCTCTATTGCGTCAAATCATTTTCAAAGGCGGACATGTGGTCGGCTATGCCATGCTGGCTTTATCTGTGTGGCGCGGGCTCGATTTCCGTCGCGACAGACTTTGGCTGGCGTGGCTGTTCGCCATTCTGTACGCGAGCACCGATGAATATCATCAATCGTTTGTACCGGGACGTCATCCTGCGGCGTTTGATGTTCTGGTCTATGACAATGCTGGTGCATTGATCTCTCTTTGGCTGGCAAGCAAGTTCATGAAACAAAAACAACCGGCCTATCGCGAACCGGTTGTTGAACAGGAAATTTCCATCCCCAAGGACTGACTATTCAAACTCGATCTCGATCTCCTCGTCGTCTTTCCATTCTTCCATGCGGTCGATCTCGATTTCGCCAAATAAGCCTTCCTGATGGGCATGGATACGATACCGCTTTACCAATTCCAGCATCGCCAGGAATGTAACTACGATCTCCAGACGCGACGATCCCTGCTCAAGCAACGCCTTGAACGTAGATCTCTCCACCTGTCGCATGGTTTTGGCGATCAGGTCGATCTTTTCACGGATGGTAACGCGCGGCGCGGCAATCACGACTCCGAGTGGTTTTTTGGCTTGTTCTTTACGGAAGGCTTCCTCTGCTGCCGCCACCAGTTTCTCAAGAGTTAGATTCGACAGGTCGAGTTTCGGTTCCACTTTGGGCGGAGGGGCGATGCGCAGGAAGGTACGCAGATCCTGTTCCTGGCGGTCATACAGCCAGGTGCCGATCTCCTTGAACCGCTTGTATAACTTCAACTGGTCAACGAGTGCCTGTCCCACATCTTCTTCGCCCGGTTCGCGAGCCGGCGGACGGGGCAACAACGCTTCCGACTTGATCTGCAACAATTTTGCCGCGATGACCAGGAACGCCGAGATCTCATCTGGGCTGACCTGTTCGAGACCGTTGATGTAAGACAGATACTGATCAGTGACAGATGCAAGCGAAACGGTAGTGATATCCAATTCGGCGTGTTCGATCAGGTTCAGCAACAGGTCGAGCGGACCCTCATAGACGGGCGTTTGAACGCGGTAGTTGAGCTGGCGTCCCAGCAGGTTTTCCATAGGCGGGAAATTATACTCCGTTACGTTATAATTTCAGAATGACAAATAAACTGACCCATATCGATGAGCATGGTCACGCCCGCATGGTGGATGTGGGTGGCAAACCTGATACCGAGCGGATTGCCATTGCCCGCGGTGAGATCCACATGAAAAAAGAGACACTGGAATTGATCCGCGCTGGGCAGATCAGGAAAGGTGACGTGCTTACCGTTGCCCAGATCGCCGGTATCGCCGCCTCCAAGCGGACCTCGGAACTGATCCCGTTATGTCATCCACTCTTCCTCTCCAAAGTAGATGTGGACCTCGAACTGGACGACTCACTCCCCGGTGTGGTTATCACCGCCACAACCAAAACAACCGGCAAAACCGGCGTGGAAATGGAAGCACTGACCGCGGTCTCTGTGGCAGCATTGACAGTGTATGATATGGCCAAGGCGGCCGAGAAGACCATGCGCATTCAAAATATCCGTTTGGTCGAAAAGCATGGTGGACAAAGCGGCGATGTTATTAATGGATAAAAAGGATGAGAAAGAATGATGCACCGGCCTACCAACCTAAGCGAAAAACTGGCTTTATTCTCCGAGCATTGGTCACCGAAGATCGTGGCGCAACTGAATGACTATCATTTCAAAGTTGCCAAAGTACAGGGAGAATTTGTATGGCACGACCATCCTGAGACAGATGAAGTGTTTCTTATTCTGCACGGCAAACTGGAAATTCAATTTCGGGATGGAAGTGTCATATTGAATGAGGGCGAAATGTTCGTTGTGCCGAGAGGCGTTGAACATAAACCTGTGGCTGAGAATGAATGTCATATTCTATTGGTGGAACCGGCAGGTACGGTTAATACGGGTAATGTTGTCAGTGAAAGGAGAGCTCCGAATAACGTTTGGATCTAGGAAACCATGAATCGAGTGAAACTTTTATTTTTTGCCACATTACGCGAGCGTGCAGGGACACGTGCTATGGAATTGGATGTCCCTGCTGATCTGACCATTCAAGGTTTGAAGGACAAGATTTCCAACGAGTATCCGAATTTGAAAGAGTCCATGTCAAGCGTACTGATCACCATCAACCGCGAGTATGCGTTCGATGAAGCGGTTATTCCTCCCAATGCAGAACTGGCCATGTTCCCGCCCGTGTCAGGAGGTTAACGCCATTGCGAAGAGCCATATTTGGGTGACGAAACAATCTCTGCTTGAACAGCGAAATCTTATTCGATGAGCCTTCCCATTAACGGAAGATTGCTTCCCTGTGCTCGCAATGACATATTGATAAAATTATGAATTATCCAACCATTTTCTCCATCACCGAAGATGAAATTGACTTGAACGAATTACTGGCGCAGATTACGCTTACCTCCACAGGCGCAGCGGCGATTTTTACTGGCATGGTGCGCGGTGAGACAAAGCGTGGGGATGCTCATCACACCGAGTACCTTGAATACGAAGCATATATTCCGATGGCAGAAGCGAAGATGAAACAGGTTGCGGAGGAGATCCGCGCGAAATGGCCGGTGATCGAAGGCATCGCCATTGTTCAACGCATCGGCAAGTTGTATCCGAAGACACCCACAGTGTTGATCGCATGCACCGCCGCGCATCGTGACACCGGGGTCTTCGATGCAGCGCGGTATGGCATTGATCGCTTGAAGGAAATTGTCCCGATCTGGAAAAAGGAAGTCAGTCCAACGGGCGAGTTTTGGGTTGAAGGGGATTACATCCCGAAGGCTGGTGAATGAAATTCCGCCTGGAGACCGAAAGACTGTTGCTGCGTCAATTCCAGGATTCGGATCTGGAAACATTTCTGGCATACCGCAACGATCCGGATGTTGCTCGTTATCAGGGATGGAATGTGCCATATCAGCGCAAGAGCGCGAAAAACTTTATCGATTATATGACAGTCGCTGTGCCGGCAACACAGGGAGAATGGTTTCAGGCAGCACTTGAGTTGAAAGTTACACATGAGTTGATCGGTGATGTGGGGTTCCTGATCAAACAGGAGGACGCGCAACAGGCGGCGATTGGGTATAGCCTGGTTCATCGGTACTGGGGACGTGGCTATGCTTATGAAGCGGTATCAAGGTTATTGGCATATCTGTTTGGGGGATTGGATTTGCATCGTGTCATAGCTGAATGTGATGTGAATAATACTGCTTCGTGGAAACTGCTCGAGAAGCTTGGCTTTCGCCGTGAGTCGCATTTGTTGGAGAACGTCTACTTCAAAGGCGAGTATGGCAGTGAATTTCACTATGCCATGCTGAGCCGTGAATGGAAGGAGATGAATTCGTCCAAGGATGGGGAAACGGAAGCGTCAAAGGGGTAAAATGCACCGAAACAGGGGAATTGTCGGCTGCGCGAGAGCCGGATTTGTCGTCTCTGGGAGCGTGACGTGTACCTGAATCGGGGGTTTTATTCTGCGAAGTCTTAATCCAAAAGAGGAATGAATGGAACGAGTTGTCATTACTGGCATGGGGACTGTGAACCCGTTGGGGTTGACGGTGGAAGAAAGTTGGAAGAACGCGATCAATGGTGTTTCGGGCGTGGCTCCGATCACGTTATTCGATTCGGCTCCGTTGAACGTTCACTTTGCCGCGGAGACGAAGAATTTTGAGCCCGAAAAATATATGGACCCGAAGGAAGCGCGTCGCCGCGACCGCTTCGAGCAACTGGGCGCGGCCGCTGCAAAGGACGCGCTGATAAGTTCAGGCTTTGCGATTACCGAAGCCAATGCCGGCAGGGTTGGGGTGCTTGTCTCGTCTGCCATCGGTGGGATCAAGTCGCTGCAGGATGCTGTGATCACGAATTACACGGAGGGCCCGCGGCGCGTGAGTCCGTTTCTGATCCCGATGCTGATGCCGAACGGCGCAGCGGGAATGATCGCCATCGATTTGCAAGTGAAAGGCCCGTGCTTTTCTGTAGCGTCTGCCTGTGCATCTGGTGCAGATGGAATTGGCACGGCCTGGCTGATGTTGAAAGCAGGCATGATTGATGTGGCGCTTGCAGGCGCAGCCGAATCGACCGTGTGCAGCGTGGGTGTGGCAGCGTTTGACCGCGTCGGGGCGATGTCGCGTCGCAACGATGATTATTCAATGACGCCGCAGCCGTTCGATAAGAACCGCGATGGTTTGGTGATGGGTGAAGGCGCGGCGGTATTGGTATTGGAACTTGAATCGCATGCGAAAAAACGCGGTGCGAATATCCTGGCGGAACTTGCAGGATATGGCGCAACAGCAGATGCGTATCATGTTACGGCCCCGCATGAGCATGGCGCTGGAGGGGCGGCGGCGATGCGCATGGCACTTGAGTCGGCTGGCGCCACGGTAGATGACCTGGGCTATATCAACGCGCATGGAACCGGCACATCCTTGAACGACCAGTCTGAGACGCGTGCCATTAAGGCTGCATTTGGCGAAAAAGCGTACCAAATCCCTATTTCCTCCACCAAATCCATGACAGGGCACATGATGGGCGCTACAGGCGCTCTGGAAGCCATTTTCTGCACGCAGGTGGTGCGGGAAGGCATCCTGCCGCCCACCATCCACTACCAAACCCCTGACCCCGAATGTGACCTGGATTACATCCCCAACCAGGCGCGCGAGAAGAAGGTGAACCTTG
>CAZKSG010000056.1:2801-24187 GCA_964555335.1 uncultured Anaerolinea sp. | reverse complement strand
GATGAAGCGATGGATGATGATCCTGCCTCTGTTTCATCCACCTTCTCCTTTGCCACCAGATTCCATCCAACTGAGAACGCACAGATGCCCACGATCGCAAACAATGTTGGGAGAATGAAATTATAGGCAATGGATGGGACGATGCCGAGAAGTTTCACCGGCGTGCCCACCAGCACAAATCCGTAATAGTAGTAGTTGATGTATCCACCCGCAAACCAGGGATCATACGGCGGGAAGGATGTACTCTTGATGACCGCGTTGAAGTACGAGAAATCCATCGGGCGTTCGCCGCCTTTGGCAGGGTGCCATAGGTCAGGATTGCCCAGGCGGATCACGAGATCGAACAGGAAGAACGCCAGGAAGAGACCTTCGATGGTCAGAAAATACTGGCGTTTCGTTTTCCACTCTTCACGCAGTTCGTCGCGTTGATACCAGGCAAGCCATGCACCAAGGAGCAGGATCAAGCCGAAGACAATGGCAATGGTCGGACGCGTATACGGAATGCCGAGAGAGCCGCCGATCCAGGCAAGATACCCGAACAGGACCAATCCCAGCGCACGACTGAGCGGATATCCCTTGTCTGAGAGACCCGGCATGGCAAGACGAATTAAAGGATAAACAGCGAGCCCAAGAATAAAGATGAAAATGTACCAAATCACCATTCCCAGCACGGGGTGGCGATTCTGGAGCCAGTCATAATCGAACAACTGCGACCATGTGCCACCGGCGCGCTGCTTTGCCAGCCGGTCGGCGGGCAGCATCAGGTTCGAGTAATCACTGAACTGGGGTGGTGTAAGATGGACAACTTTCGTCAGGTCCACACTGCTGAGGGTGGCGCGCACTTGTCCGCTGTTGAAGTTGCTGTTCTTCTTGAAGATCAGGACCTTGGGATGATCGTAGAAAGTGAACGCTTCCTCTGCCCGTTGATCGTTGATGACGAACGGGCCAAGCGTGGGATGGGTTTCAAACACAGCGACGAGATCGAATCCCAGCCTGCCCTGATACGTTCCAGGTTTCGCATCATAGTAGCACTGGCTGATCTCCTGCCCCAACGGACAGCCGATCAACTCGCGATAATACAACGTTGTCAGTGGATACCGTTCAGGCAAACGCGTGATCTGGGCGTATTGGTGGTTGGTAGGGATGAAGATGTAATCGGTCTGATTGAGAGTATCCACGAAGCGGTTCAATTTGTCTTCGTTATCATCCCAATAGACCTGCAGGTTCAAGTCGCCGCGATAGATGCCGCCGAAGGCATCATAGCCGTCGACGCGAAAGGGAAGACCGTAGTCGTAATCGGTCTCATTAGTCACCGCCGTGCCGTCGATGGTGAGCGTACCTGCATCCAGTTCGAAGCGCAGGAAATATTGCTGTCCTTGCTTCACGTCCACAGGCTTGTCGAGCATAAGGGTATACGGCTCGCCGCGCGGGTCGCTTTTGGATGCAAAGTCTGTTGTCAGCGAGGAGGTGGCAAGTATCTGTTCAGGTGTTGGACTCTGTGTATTGGACAGGGTCAGCTTGAGCGTTGAGGAAGATGCGAGCGAGTTGAGTGCGTGTCCGAGCGTGATGCTTTCGACGGTTCCGTCTTTTGCGGGGAAGAATTGCGTATCGTAGGGGATTCCTTCCTGCACGAATCCACCGGCGGGGAAGGCAAGCGGCTGGTTATAGGTCTCGCCGTTCCCAGTGGAAATCTCCACGTTGATCGGTCCGGGAATGTTCTGGAAGATCCAGCGTGAGGCTGCAATGCGCGGTTCGTCACGGATGTAAATACTATGGAAAGCGAAAGCCCAGACCGCTGTAAGAGCCACGACAGAGATCCCGATGACCCAGGCAATGGGCTTAAAAACATTGGAGCGCGGAAGCTTGATCTCGGCTATTTCAAACACGAACCATGCCGCCATCATTGCCAGCAACGGATAGATCGGCAGTTGATACCGCATGGTGGGGTTGAACTGCATCGATTGCCAGAAGAAGTACAGCGCAGTCCAGCCCCAGAGGAGCGCATGCCGCCATTCGCCTTTGAAGATCCGCCACGCCATGAGCAGGAACCCGGCCCACGCCAAAATACCCAGCGGAAGCCCAAGCCCCCAAACGGTCAGGTTTGTGAAAGAGAACAAATGCGAACGCCGTGCCCACTGCAAATTCCACGGCAGGTCGGCATCACCCTTTGCCTGGGTACGCTGCTCCTGGATGTTCGCGATCCACTGTGGGTTGACGCGCAATCCATCGAAGGCATAGGGCTGAAAGATGCGAAAGGAAATGATGGAGGCGAGTCCACCAGCAATGAGACAGGCGGCGATCAACAACCAGTAATCGTTTTTCAGGGAACGAAGAGGTATATCTTTGTTTTGAAGCAGGTGTCGAACAAAGAATGCGCCCGGCAACAGAATCGCCAACGGATAGATATTAACCTTCGACGCCATCGCCATGCCGAAGGCAAAACCGAACGCAATGCTGAGGAGAAGGAGCGGGCTGAGGAAAACAGACTTTAGATATGTAGTGGTGGGTGCCTGATGTTCAGAAACTGGAAGCTCAAGATCGGCATTTGAAATATTCGGAATGGAAGGTGCTGTTTCTGATGGTGGGTTCTGCAATTCATCAGCCGTGATTTCCACATTATCAGTTACCGGTTCCTGGGCTTTTCCTTGATATTTCACAATAACAATAGCAAAATAGATCGCTAAAAACGCAAACGTATTGACAAACAGGTCGGTCGTGAAAAAGTGCGATTGCTGGATCTGCATCACGGTCAATGCTGAGAAAAGCGCTGCCAACAGTGCGACACGGCGGTTATACAGATGTGCGACCGCCAGATACAGGAAGAAGATGGTGAACAGGTCTGCCAGCGCGGAGAACTGACGTCCCAACACTTTTACATCAAATTCATCCATCGCATCCGCCGCCACACGGACGATGGTCATTGGCAGGTTACCGTAGACAAAGAAAGAATACCCCTTGTTATACGGATTGAGTGGCGACGTCTTGCTATCGAAATATTCGCCAAGGGTCAGCCAGCGGGTTTGTCCTGGTGGGCAGCCTTCGGTGGGAACCTGATAGGCACAGGTCTTGGCCTGCAAACTCCCCAGCACACCTGAAAGGAAATTTTCATCCGGGTGTTGGTGCTGGACTTCACCCCAATTGACACCTGTTAAACGCAAATAGCCTGCCAGTGCGAACACCAGCAGAAAGAGAAGATCATAGATCCAGGGATGTTTTTCGCGATTCATACACTCTACCGTCATTGTGAGGGCGATAGCCCGAAACAATCGAATTTGGGTGATTGCTCCGTCGCCGCTTTGCGGCTCCTCGCAATGACCTAACTATTTAGGTACAAAGAAGATCCAAAAATCATGACCCGGCACATCCGAGTCGAACATACGCAGTTCCCCATCGGGGTATAGGTTTTCCAAAACGTCGAGCGTCTCCTGGTCGTTCCCGTTCGGGTCTTCCACATTCGCTTTGACGATAAACATCTTCGGCCCCTCCAATTCTACCGTGCCGGGCAGGTCATCGCGCCATTTCGCCATGTCGCGGTCTGGGATGCCAGCCCACACCGCGGGCAGGCGAGTATCCACCCAATACGGGAAAGGCACCACCCAGGCCGTGTCGGTTGTGCCATAGGTCTGCTCAAATTCCTTGATGACCCTGCCCATATCAGACGAATTCCATGATCCGTTGCGGAAGGAGTTGTAATACTGGTTGAAGACCAGATCGTAATTCTGATTGGTGGAGACCCACAATAGGAAGCCTGCCAAAACCCATGTGAGGATGGCCCGACTCCTCCCCCAGCCGATGGCGGAAAACAGCCCGTCGAGCGCCATCGCCCCGAGGATGAACGCTGGGATGTATGCACCGCCTGCCCGGTTCAACGCCGGGTTCTCAGTAGGATATGCCAACGACAGGATGGACGGCATCATCAACAACGGAATGGACACCAGCAAAAAGAGGTCGAGCCAATGCCGGTTGCGGATGTAACGCACAAGCATCAGAATGACACCAAAGATGAACAGGACCGCTGAGATCACATCCATCGCGGGACGTTGTGGCACTGAATGGACCCAGATATTGCCATCGTCAAAGTTGAACATCTTCAGCGCCTTCCAGAAATTGGAGAGGAAAATCTGCCAGATGGGTTGTGTGATCGGGTTTTCCATCCCGCTTAAGCGCGACATGGCACGGAAGCCGAATTCCGCGGGGTTCCCGGTCCAATAACTAAGCAATGGGATGAAGACGAACAAAGACGCCAGTGAAAGGATCGTCAGCCAGATAACTGAATCTCTTTGCGCAGTTTTGGATTTTTCGTGGAGCCAATAGATGACGAATGCAGCCACCACCACGATCGGCACGATGCGAAACGGACTATACCCGTGCAGCCCCAGCCCCAGGAACAAGCCAGAGAGGATGAAGTCGTTGCGGTTACGTGTCCGCAGCCCACGGATGAGGAAATAGAATGTGGGAGCGACGAAAAGCGGATAGAGAGGGAAGCGTAGTCCCACGCGGCTGATGACGTTCGGCCAATACCCGATCCCTGCCATGAGGAAGACGATGAGTCCCACCCTCTTCCCGGCGATCTCTTTGCCCAGCAAATAAATGAAGGGAAGTGTCAAAAAGCCGAGAATGGCGGTGCCCAGTTTAAGACTGAGGAACGAGAAACCTGTGCCAAAGATGTTCAGAACGAGCAGCGTCCAATACATTTGGAAGGCTTCGCGTCCCGTGTTGCGTGTGAAGAAGATGTGCGTCTGTCCCTGTGAGACCTCGTAAACATCCAGGATCTTTTCGGCGTGGTCGCTGAACGGCTCTGGCGGGACAGAGGTTGTGCGATAGAAACGGAAGAAGAAAACAAGCACGGTCGCAGCGATCAAAAGGAGAGTCCAGCCTGTGATGTGGATCGTCCACGACCCTCCCTGAAAAACGGAAACGACTTTCTTCCAGGCGTTGCGAAGGATATTTTGGTTTAACCAGAACGCCCAAACAAAAAGCCAAACCGACAACAGCCAGATGAAGACCCGTCCGATCGTGAAATAATTATCACGGAATACATAGAAGGACCATGCGGCAAGCACCACGCTGGCCAGCAAGGCAACCAAACGATAATTCAACGGGTCATTTGCTTCTGTTGGTTCGCCCAGTTTGGGAAGTGTCCATTCGCCGCGCCAGATCGCCCACGCCAACATGGACAGCGCACCGATGTAGAAGGTATATCCCAGCGGATAGGTGGTGGGAGGCGGCTCGAAAAGGCGTTGACCGATAAAGGCCAGGGTGAAGGCAAGTAATGAACGCCAGGGAAAGGGGGTGGTAACACGATGCTCTTCAACTTGAATGTCCCCCAAGGGTTGCTGGTCGTTGGCATCTGGCAGATTATCCGGCTTCTCTTCCTCCACGAACGACGGGATCTGAATCCGTTCACCGCTGCGGAATCGGAACAACGACTTCAAATAGTCAAGCACACTGGGTTCACCCAGAGGGTATTGGTTCGGGTTCGGGGTCTCGTTGCTCATCTCTCTTCTCATATAACGGCTACCGCCGCGTATTACATAAATAGAACGCTTTTTAACAGGCTTTCCTTCGTTTTCAAGGCATTGCGAAAGCTATTTATTTTTTCCTTGCGATCACCAAAATGCTCTCCCCCCAACGCATGGGAAGGAAGATCCAGCCGGTGATGGCTTGGAATCCGCCGAGCGAACCGAAAAACAATTTCTGGATCTGTTTGGGGACGACAGGGATATATGGCACATCCCAGAAACCATCCGAAAACACCTTAAGCGGGCTGAAGCCTGCAGTACGGATGTAGTCCAGCCACTCGGCAGGGCGTTTGAGCGAAATATGTGTCGGATCCTGGTAGCCGATCCACTTGTCGCCTTTCCACGGCTTGAGCAGGGAATCGAGGTTCGGCGTGGCGAGGATCAGCGTCCCACCGGGTTCGGTGACCCGCCCGATCTCCCGGATCGCTTTCTGCGGGTCAGGCAGATGTTCCACGATGTGTTTGATGATGACAACGTTGAACGTACCATCTTTATAAGGAAGTTGCTGTGCACTGGCAGTTTGCAGGTTCGTCTTTTGAATGACAGCTTTGGATTGTTTGACCGCCCAGTGGTTCAAGTCCATGCCGAAGGTGTCAAAGGTGTCTTCGAGCTGGCCGACGAGATGCCCCATACCGGAACCGATCTCCAACAGACGTGTGCCGCGCTTCCCGTATCGACGGGCCAACATTGCGTTAAAGCGGTTTGACCACCAGTACATGCTGTATTTGGCGAAGGTGATATTTGCGTATGTATGAGTGGAGAAATAGTTTTCGTCGAAAGGCATAGTAGTAAGAAGTAGTAACGATTTGGGTCCCGTTACTACGCTTTTTTTCGAGCGATATAGAACGTGAATGTCCCATTTTCAACGGGTTCAGGCGAAGCGTATTTGCTTACGTATTTCTTCGTCAACCACAGGTTCCACGGAGTGCGGGCGATGATCCATTTGCCGGTCAGCACCCGCGCAAACACAGATGGGACACCAAAATAGTGACCCCATTCTAACACGCGCATCGAAGCAGGAGAGAAGTAGTGCCAGTAGCGCTCCAGGGTAAACCCGGCATTCTCGAGCCGCTTTTCCCAGACATCTGGCTCGTCTGCGTGCTGAACGCGCGAGATGTAGCGAAACCATTCAGTGTAGCCTTTGCCCAGCACCTTCGAGATCGAAAGCTCGCTCAAATATCTTGTGTTGGGAACACAGAAGTAGAATGGCGCACCCTTCTTTAATACGCGTGCTGTTTCTGCCAACACATCATCGATGTGCGGAATATGCTCGAGCACAGAATTGCTGAAACCGCTGGCAAAATAATTCGAAGGAAAGGGGGATTTGGCTCCGTCTGCTTCAACCAGAGATTTATACGCGCCGAACTTTTTCGCCTCATGAATGGGACCATGCCACGGGTCGAGTCCCACGTCGATCTTCTGGTCGAAGGTCAGGGATGCGAAATGACCGTCACCGCATCCCACGTCATAGACAGGCGCAGGCAATGGCAGGTCCTGATAATAGCTGCTTTCCACCGCGCGCAAAAAGGCACGGAAGTAAGGCAGGTCACGTAGTTGTAAAAATAAAAAGTCCTTTTTCAAGCTTTACTCTCTGCAGTAGGTTTGATGATCCAATAGGCGAGCGAGCCAATGAGTGGAACTACGCAAATGAGCAATGCCCAAATCGCCAATGGTGTGCCAGTCAGTTTTTTTCTTGCCAGGTCGATCAGTGAGACAATGGGAAGTCCAATAAAGAGCGCTGTGAAAAAGAACTGGATCAAGAGCAGACCGCCGTTAATTCCCAATGCGTCCATATTACCTTCCTTTCTTCATCAACCTTTCGAATAACTTTTCGTATTCGGCCGCAACCGAGTCAGGATTGTACATCTTCTTGACCGCATCGACATCGCCTCGGAACTTCTGCGGTTCATCGAGGATCTTGAGGATGCACTCCGCTAAATGAGCGGCATCGCCGATGCGAGAGACCAGTCCCATACCGTGCATTGTTACCGGCTGGCGCACGCCCGGCAACGCAGATGGGACCGACGGCACGCCGTTCATCATCGCTTCGATCTGCACCAATCCGAACGCTTCAGTGGAGTTCAACGATGGCACCGTAATCACATCTAGGTTCGGATAAACCGCCGAAAGCTCGACAGGTGACAGGTTGCCCAGAAACTTCCAGTGACCGGAGGCTTCATACTCGCGAATCTTCGGGATCAAGCGGTCAAAGTAGGCTTGTTCACCCATTACGTTCAGATGTTGTCCCGCGTACAAGACCTGTGCCTTCGGATACTTCTTTAATATTGTTGGCAGCGCGCCCAGCAGAACCTCCACTCCCTTTTCAGAGGCGAAGCGGGTGACCATGCCAATGACAGGACGGCGCTCGGCAGTGTTGTGTTCCTTCGCCACGGCTTCCACCGCACCAGGAAGTGGACTCGGCATCTCCACCGGAGGCAGGATCGGGGTTAGTTTTGATGCGTAGTGTGAGAGATAGGGTGAGTTGTCGGCGTAATCTTGTGTGTAGGTCACGATGTGATTCGACAGGACACCGGCCATGTTGTTCTGGAAATCCACAACTGTGTTGACAATGCGGTTGAACAGCCCGGACGGCAGTTGGATATCGCAGTGATAGGTAAGCACCGCTGGCTTGCCAAAGAGACGGCCGCGCAGGGCCACACCGGGCGCGTCGAACTGCGGCAGATGCATCTGAACGACATCATGCGATGCGACCAGTTTCGTGGCCACCCAGCCAAATGTGGGCGCCAACACGCCCTTGCTCACACGGGCGATCACCGGCACACGGATGATCTTCACGCCATCCATCACTTCTTCGCGCAGAAGCGACTTTTCGTACTGGCTGGTCATCACTGTGACCTGATGTCCACGTTTGGCAAAGGCGCGGGCGAGGCGCTCGGCATAGATGGTGAGCCCCGATGTATGGGGACGATAGTATGTGAGAACTGTGAGAATTTTCATTTATTGTGGTACTTTCTCAAAAGCGAAAGGATTATAACCGAGATAACAACAGCAAAAAGTTGCCGATCATGGATGCTGTATAATTCTTTAACGCCTGTCAAGTTCTGGAGAGTCGAAGACAGCACTTCTTTCACATTGCTGGTTGATATACATCCAAACCGTCGAATCATTTATACTCCCCGGACTGTTGAAGAGAATGTGCATATCCGATATCCGTTCTATTACCGGAATATTCCAGCAAGGCAACTGTACAGCCGGCTGACCTTCTTCAAAGAATTCACTCCCTTGGAAAACAAATGTCAATAACTGGGACCCACACAACAAAGCAACAATACATCACCTGGATAACCACCACACTGCGCGAAGCCGCATGGGCGCCGCTGGGCGTTGTCCTTTTTTATGGATTGGGACTGTTGTTCGGCTGGTATGACCGTTATCCCCCGTTGGATGTTCCGTCTCATTTAATGGGCGGCGTGGCAATCACATATTTCTTTCGTTCGGCGATCCGCAATTCGCAACCATATCTGGGAGAGACCCCCCCTCTCATCCAGATTCTCTTTGCCTTTACTGCCACCGGCACAGCCGCCGTGTTTTGGGAGTTTTACGAGAACCTCTCGGACTATTTCCTGGGAACTCATCACGTCTTTGGACTGGGCGATACGCTCAAAGATTTATCCATGGGACTGTTGGGTGCGCTCCTGCTCTCGTTGTTCTATCGGAAACGATAAAGCAAACAACAGAAATCGTAGTCGCAGAAACCATTGAGAAAAGTCTCTATGAGCTCTGTGGCTACGCTACGGTATCACCCCTTAAAATCCACCCTTTGACCTCTTGACCAACTCCCCGTACAATACACTTATGCGTGATTGGTCACTCGCCAAAGGCGACCCGCTTTGTCTCACCCTCGCGGCAGATTCACGCCTTTCCATCCCTGATTACATCAACGATCACAGTTGGGAACTTCAACTCGGCGGCGGCGAACCGTCGGCTCTTGCGCTGCATACCACCTACGGGTTGCGGGCCAGGTCGATGCGCATCTTCCTGCGCTTCGGTGAGAACGGCAAAGCGGTTACAGATCCGGCCGCCTTCGCCCTGCCTCCCACCGTGCGCCGGTTTTACCCGAATTTTCTCACCGTTGAGTACTCGCCTCTCCAGAATATTGACGTTATTGCCGAATACTGGGTGCCGCAATCCAACGCGGTCAGTGGGCGCGTATCCATCGCCAACAAATCCAATGCGGTCCGCAAGATCCGCATGGAAGTATGTGCTCTCCTTTCGCCGATCGACGGGCAGAGCATCACCGCCACTCAGATGCAACTTGTCAATGTATTGGTGGGGCAGACCGGCGGACTCTTCCCCGTGTTGTTCCTCACCGGCGGTCCCGCCCCGGGCACCGGACCCTACCCCTCGCTCTTTCTGGACCTTGAACTCGGTCCCGGTGCCACGCGTCAACTCACCTGGACACAAGCCGCCTTCGATACCCTGCAGGCATCTTTCGATCTTGCCCGACAGACCGTGGCACGTCCCTGGGAGGCGGAGCGCGCTCGGCTGGAATTGCTCAACGAAAGCCAAACCGTGGACATCCGCACCGGCGACAAGGATTGGGATGCCGCCTTTGCCCTGAGCCAGAGCGCCGCGTTCGGGCTGTTCTTCCCGCCTACGGAGGAAATGCCGCATTCATCCATCGTCGCGGCGCGTGGACCCGATAACGGCTACTCGCCCAAAGGCGACGGCACCGACTATCCCGCCTCATGGAACGGACAAACCCCGTTCGATGCCTATTATCTTTCGAATGTCCTGCCTGTTTCCTCAGCCACGCAGGACCTTTTGCAGAATTTCCTCGCCATCCAAAAGGAAGACGGTACGATTGACGGCAAGCCCGGTCTCTCCGGACAACGCGGACGTTACAATGCCGCGCCAATCCTTGCCGGCATCGCCTGGAGATTGTACGAGAAGTCTGGCGACAAGGATTTCCTTGCCAAAGTTCATCCTTTGCTTCAAAAATTTTTCTGGTCATGGTTCTCGCCTGAGTTCGACGAAGACCGCGATGGACTGCCTCAATGGCAGCATATCTTGCAGACCGGTTTCGATGACAACCCACTCTTTGATGCCTGGCACGATTGGTCGCTCGGCGTGGACATCACCCAGGTACACAGCCCGGCACTCGAAGCCATGCTCTATCGCGAAGCCGAATGTCTCATCAAAATGGCCGAAGCGCTTGAACTGCACGACTCATTGACGTTGCTCCATGAGCAGGCGGCAAAACTGCGCACATCCATCGAGTACACGTGGCAGCCACGCACCGGCCTGTATCACTACCGCGACCGTGAAACGAGGATGAGCCTTGCCGGGAAAGCACTGGTCAGGCAGCAGGGACCGGGCACGGTAGCGGCAAAGCTCAAGTTCGAGGGACCGATCCGCTTATTGATCGAGGTTCAGAATCAAAGTCCCACCGCGACGCGGCCCGAGATCCGCATCCATCAATATGCAACCAAGCCCGCCGATGAAGTCATCTCGAACGGCGATTACCAATGGCGTAACAATGGGCTGATCTACACCACGCAGAAAACCTATCCACAGCTGGCAAAAGTGGTGGTGAAGAATCTGGGCAAGGACGATACGGTTGTCATCTCCACACTTGACTTCACCAGCGAAGACCACACGCTTTTCCTGCCGCTGTGGGCAGGCATCCCTGATGAACAACACGCCCAGATCATGATCGGACGCGCTCTGCTGGACGCAGGCCGCTTCCACCGTCCGTATGGGATTCCCGCCTGCCCGCTTCTCACCCAGCCTGAAGCGGAATCTGTTTCACAAGCCGTGCACCTGCCCTGGAACCTGTTCATCTGCGAAGGACTGTTGCGCTATGGATTCCGTTCCGACGCAGCCCGCATCGTTGCACATCTTATGAACGCCATCGTGCAAAGTCTGAAACAGAACCGGGCCTTCCACGCTCGTTACCACGCTGAAAAAGGGACTGGCATTGGCGAGCGCAACGCCCTTAGCGGACTTGCCCCCGTGGGCTTGTTCCTGCGCGTACTTGGCGTGGAGATCCTGTCATCCAAACGCGTGCGGCTCGAAGGCGAGAACCCCTTCCCCTGGGATGTAACGATTCGCTACAAGGGGCTCAAGATCATGCGCGGCATGACCCGGACCGAAGTGACCTTTCCCAATGGCAAATCGGTCAAAGTGTCCGACCTCTCGTCGTGTGTTGTGGAGCAATAGGTTCTTCCGAAGATACACCAACGACCTCCTGCCCGCTCCAATGCAGAAGTCGTTGTGTTGTCAGTTGTGGTTCAGAGGCATATAATCAAGATAAAGGTGTTAGCCCCGCGTAACTTTTTTTGATACCGTAGTTCAAGGTAACAAGGAGGATCGCGATGAAGACCATTCGTTTGCCTCTCTTTGCCCTGGGGATTGTGATCGCTAGTGTCATTTTGTCCTGGGCCTACACGTCTGCCCAATTAAGCATTGCCCGCTCAAAGGGTGTATATGAAACGGCAGGTCAGGGGATGCTCGCCCTCATGGACGAGAGATATGCCCCTGACCGCCAGGTAAAGATCCTGTATGCTGGCACCAATTCCTTCGATGGAAGCAAACCCTACATCTGGTACGTGATTGCGGAGGTACACGCCTCTGCCCGTGTTGATGGCTCCAGTCTCTCCGAAGAGGGATGCGACGCGCCCGGGTCATATTTCCTGCAAACAAAGGAAGGCTGGGTACACGTTCCAGAAGGGGCTCTCCCAGGCTTCATGGGGTTTTGGATGGGCGTGTTCGATATGGCTGGCCCCGGCCAGTCTGAACCTTCCATATCTAGGGCGGCCGACCAGCCTGAACATTTTTGCGGTGCCACCTGGTACAAGTGAGGGATAAGAAGCAGGATATATCGCGTTTCCGGGTCGTTAGCTACTCACATCGCAGCATAAGGTGGTCAATATTAACGCGCCGACATCCCAAGTGTGGCATATGTTGGCGATTCCCGAATCGATGAAGAAGTGGATAGTGTTTGACACCGAGGTCAACTTCCCACAGAATCTACCCGGTGATATCTCGTCACTGCTGGAATATTACTTTGAAGTATTAAAGAGTACGATGTGGAAAAAGGCTGATACAACGTAAAATGGGTTTTCGTCTTATGAAAACATCATCCCGATCCTCCCGCATCACATGCGGGAGTTGTTTTTTAAACGGGGAATTAATCTTAAGCCAAAAAAGTCATGGTATATAAAAAAGACTTTTTCAGGGAATTGCACGCCACAACACTCACTACATGCAATCATTTCTTTTTTTGGAGGAGACTATGATCTGGGTTGAGTTCGTCGTCTGTGCTGTGCTGATCATTGCTGCAGGTTCACTCGTCTCCAAATATGGCGACGTCATTTCAGAAAAGACCGGGCTGGGACGCGCGTGGATCGGTGCGATCCTGATCGCGGGCATTACATCTTTGCCGGAACTGGCATCGGGCGTCTCGGCGGTGGCATGGTTGAATGCGCCGAACCTCGCCGCAGGTGCTGTACTGGGAAGCTGTCTCTTTAACATTGCCCTGATCGCCATCATGGACCTGGCATACCAGCCCGGGCGAATTCTTGCCAGGGCACAGGATGTGCATATCCTCTCCGGCGGACTCGGTGTGCTGCTGCTTGGGTTGGTGGCAATGGGAGTCATGCTCGGTCCATCCCTCAGCGGGATCGGGGTATTGGGCATCAGCGCCATCAGCGTCCTGATCGCGGTGTTATACGCCGTGGGCGGCAGGATGATCGCCGGACTGGAAAAGGAACGCACGGGCGAAGTACTCAAACAGGAAGCGAAAGAGCAGAATTATGCTCATATTTCCCAAGGCAGGGCCATTCTGGTCTTTGTAGCGGGCGCGGTGGCAGTCATCGTTCTGGGCGTCTGGCTCTCATCGATCGGTGACCGGCTCGCGGCCACTACGGGACTCTCGCGCAGTTTTGTGGGGAACCTTTTCCTGGCGGTTTCCACATCCCTGCCGGAGATCGCCGCCAGCCTGTCCGCCATCCATCTCGGCGCCATTGACCTGGCCATCGGCAACGTGCTGGGCAGCAACCTGTTCAACATCCTGTTGTTCACCATCTACGATATTGCCGACGGGCAGGCTAACTTCCTTTCCACGCTGACCCATGCCAACGGGTTCGCAGCGGTGATGACCATGATGATGACCGGCGTGGTGATCATCAGTTTGATGTACCGCGCCTCTCCACGCACTCCCTATCGCATCTCGTGGGATGGTATCGCATTGATCGTTATGTATCTGGGTTCGATCGTAGCGCTTTACTGGATGGGATAGCCATCCATGGATGCACGAAGGAAAAATCTGTGATTGTCAGAACAAAATTAACCAAGCTCTTTCTGGAGTTCTTCAACAGCGAACAAGCGTCGGGGATGATCCTGATCGTTTGCACGCTCTCATCGATCCTGCTGGCGAATTCACCCTTCAGCAAAGACTACCTCGATCTCTGGCATCTCAAGGTCGGGTTTGAAACTGGGAATGTCCTTTTGAAATACAGCATCGAGCATTGGGTCAACGATGGACTGATGATGATCTTCTTTCTGTTGATCGGTCTGGAGGTGGAACGCGAGTTGTATATCGGAGAACTGTCGGACCTGAAGAACGCATCCCTGCCCATTGTCGCCGCGGTTGGCGGTATGGCTGTCCCGGCCTTGTTGTATTTGCTCATCAACCAGGGGACGGATACACAGAACGGCTTTGGCATTCCCATGGCAACCGATATCGCTTTCGCCTTGGGTGTGATCGCACTCGTTGGCAAGCGCGTGCCGGCGTCGCTCAAGGTATTCATCACCGCCTTTGCCATCATCGATGACATTGGCGCCATCTTCATCATCGCCCTCTTTTATGTGGGAGATTTTTCGTTCTTCTACCTGATGCTGTCCCTGTCCATCTTTGGATTGCTGCTGGTCTTCAACCGCATGCGCATCCATCACCTGGCGTTCTATTTGATCCCCGGCGTTTTCATGTGGTACTTTATGCTCCGTTCCGGGGTACATGCCACGTTGGCCGGAGTCCTGCTGGCATTTGCCATTCCGTTCGGAGATGGTGGTGAGGAATCGCCGTCGTATCAGTTGCAACATGTCCTCCACAAACCGGTCGCATTCGGGATCGTGCCCCTCTTTGCCCTGGCAAATACCGGCATCGTATTAGGAGGAAAGTGGGCTGCTGCTTTGATGAGCACGAACAGCTTTGGCATCTTTACAGGGCTGTTCCTTGGCAAGCCTCTGGGGATCTCGCTGTCCAGTCTCCTGGCGATCAAAACTGGCCTCTCCAAACTGCCCGATGACCTGACGTGGAGACACATCCTTGGCGCGGGCTTTCTGGGTGGCATCGGGTTCACCATGTCCATCTTCATTACATTACTGGCATTTCAGAACGCAGAGATCATCCAAAACACCAAGATCACCATCCTGTTAAGTTCACTCGTTGCAGGGGTGGTCGGATATCTGATTCTCAGCCGCAGCAAAATAAGTGACATAGCCTGAACGGCTGTGGTATAAAAAAGGAATATCACCCTGTAGTGTCTGCTTCTCGATGACAAAAGAAAAAATAAACGAAACTGAAAAGGAAGTGGCTCATTCCGAATTGCAGGAATACCTGTATTCCCGCCAGGAACGACGCCGTTTGTTTCCCATTGCTGCATTGGTGGGGCTCTGTGCAGGCATTATAGCCATTCTCTTTCGCGGCGCATTGTCCCTTGCCGATACGGTACGCAATTCTATGCTTACCACCACACATCAACACCCGGTCTGGGGATGGATCTTCCCGATTCTATACAGTGCATCTGGTGCCATGATTGCCTTGCTGCTGGTCCAGCGATATGCGCCTGAAGCCAAAGGCAGCGGTATTCCTCATCTGGAAGCTGTGTTGCAACGATTGCGCGAATTGAGCTGGTCGCGCGTGCTGCCCGTGAAATTCATCGGTGGCGTGCTCGCCATTGGCAGCGGACTTGCCCTCGGGCGTGAGGGTCCCACCGTGCAAATGGGCGGTGCCGTGGGCGACGCGGTGGCACGTGGATTAAAGGTCTCGCCTCGTGAACGGCTGACCATGATCGCCGCCGGAGCCGGGGCCGGACTTGCTGCCGCGTTCAATGCACCGTTATCCGGGCTGGTGTTCGTTTTGGAGGAAGTGCAGCGCGACTTCCATCCCATCGTGTTCGGCACGGCCTTTCTTGCTGCTGCTGTTGCAGATGTGGTTGCACGCGTCGGCGCAGACCCATTCCCTGTGTTTTCCGTGACGAAATATCCAACGCCGCCGCTCGAAGCGTTGCCGGCGTTTGCTATCCTGGGCGTGGTCGCCGGTCTATTGGGTGTCCTCTTTAACCGCGCATTGGTGACATCTCTCAACCTCTACGGGCGCATGAAGAACAAAGCGGTTGCGACCGCCCTCACCGGCGCGTTGATCGGTCTCATCGGCTGGTTCTCCCCGATCGCCATTGGGAACGGACATCCGTTGGCTGAGATGACGCTTGCCGGCAAGGTCGCGTTGACCGCGATCCCCTTGTGGTTCACCATCCGGTTCCTATTGACCGTTTCCAGCTACGGGACCGGGGTGCCGGGCGGTATCTTCGCCCCGTTGCTCGTGCTCGGTGCGTTGATCGGGCTGGGCATAGGTGAACTGACGCGGATGGTCGCTCCTGCGGCGGTTCCGGTCACAGGCGTATTCGCCGTGGTGGGAATGGCCGCTTATTTCACTGCGATCGTTCGGGCACCGTTGACCGGGGTTGTCCTCATCCTTGAAATGACCGGAAACTACGAGCAGATGCTGCCGCTGCTCATCAGTTGTTTCTTTGCGTATGCGGTTGCAGAGTATATGAAAGACCTTCCGATCTATGAAGTGCTGCTCGAACGCGACCTATTGCAAGGAGGCACGACGAATCTTTCGCAGCCCACCGTCATGGACTTTACCATTCAAGAAGGATCACCGTTCGCCGGGCAGGTCGTCCGTTCGCTTGGGCTGCCAGCAGGCTGCATTCTCGTCCGCTGCTCGAACGGAAAACGGGAATGGGTGCCCAAGGCCAACACCCGCCTGGAAGCCAACATGCGAATCACTGCCGTGATCGAACCTGAAGCCACGAATGGCATCGCCATTTTACGGAACGGTTGCAAAACGCAGATGTAAGATCTCTCTCGAAGATAAGAGACAGTTTCTGGTCACGCCAGACTGCAAGGAGTTGGGATGATCATTTCCAAATACATGAAACGCAATGTGGTCTCGATTCACGCGACGGCAAAAGTGCGAGAAGCCGCAGCCATCTTTGTAAAAAAGCATATTGGACTTTTGCCCGTGGTGGATGATGAAGACAAGCCGATCGGCATTGTCAGCCTGCGGGACATGCTCTCGCTCGAACTCCCCGACTTTGTCAGTTTCATCGCCGACGTGGATTTTGTCCATGACTTTGGCGTAGTGGAGACCACACGTCCGCCCGCGCGCGTGCTGGAGAAATCAGTTAAGTCACTCGTCAAACCGGCCATCACCGTGGATGAGGAAGACGGTCTGTTACGCGCCTATGCGCTGATGCTGCAACATGACCTGCACGACATTCTCGTCGTCTCTAAAGAGGGGAAGCTCTCCGGCATTGCCTCACGCGTTGATATCGGGACGGCCATCCTCTCGACCTGGGAAAAGGCAGATTGAACCGATGAACATCGCTGCTGTCATCTTGTCAACCATCATCTTTTTCGGGAGTCTGGTGCTGATCTTTTCCGAGAAGATCAACCGCTCCATTGTCGCCATCGCGGGTTCAGTGCTGATGATCGTGGTGGGCAGGCTCTTGCACTTCTACTCGGAGGAAGCCGCCATCGAGGCGATCGACTTCAGCACCCTGGGATTGTTACTGGGCATGATGATCCTGGTGGCCATGCTCGAACCGACTGGATTCTTTCAATACATTGCAGTGCTCGCCGCCCGTTCATCCAAAGGGAAACCGGTGCGCCTGTTTTTCTTATTGGGAACCATCACCACGGTTCTCTCGATGTTCCTCGACAATGTGACGACCGTGGTGCTGATCGCCCCGGTAACCGTCCTCATCAGCGAGATCCTTGGCATCAGCCCGCTTCCATTTTTGGTAACCGAAGCATTGCTCTCGAACACAGGCGGCGTGGCCACCCTCGTCGGTGACCCGCCCAACGTGTTGATCGGTTCGGCCGCAGGGTTATCGTTCACCGATTTCCTGATCTATTCCCTGCCCATCGTTGCAGTGACGTGGGTGGGCATTGTTTTTCTTCTGCAGTATCTGTTCAAGAAGGAATTATCGAAACGTCCGCGCAGCACGAAAGCCATCATGCGCCTCAACCCCGCGGAAACACTGAATCATCCACAGACCGCTCGTCGCATTTTGATCGTGTTAGGCGGTGCGATCCTGTTCTTCTTTGTCCACCATTTACTGCATATCGAGCCGTTCCTGGTGGCCATGGCAGCGGCAGCCATCGCCCTCGTCTGGGTTCAGCCGGATATCAATGAAGTGGTCAAAAAGGTCGAATGGAGCGTGCTGATCTTTTTCGGCGCTCTCTTTATCATGGTTGGCGGGTTGGAACATGCCGGTGTGCTCGAGTACGTGGTTGGCTGGATGCAAGGCGCTACATCCATGAACCCGGTGTTGTTTGGTGTATTACTCATTTGGGGCGTTGCCGCGCTCTCGGCTGTGGTGGATAATGTGCCCATCACGATCGCGCTCATCCCGGTCATCCATGGGTTGGGTGACGCAGGTATGGATATCGCTCCGCTGTGGTGGGCACTGGCTTTTGGTGCGGGGTTTGGCGGCAATGGTACGATCATCGGTTCAACGGCAAACATCATCGTGGCATCGCTTTCTGAAAAAACACGCACACCGATCACATCTGCTCTTTGGATGAAACGTGGCCTACCTGTCATGTTGGTGGCTTGTGCTATCGCCAGTATCCTGTATACTATCATCTATAGATGGTTCTAACCTCTGTTGGAGGCAATGATGATTACCTCTTCGATCAAATTGTTGATGTTGGCCGTTGTCCAGGAACAAGATATGGATGTTGCCACTCGTTCACTGGAGCAACTTCAATTGCCCGTGGTGTATCTCTCGAGTGCAGGCGGATTCCTGGGACGACGTAACGCGACGCTTCTCATCGGCCTGAGTGAAGGGAAGGAAGAGGCGGCGATCAAGGCGCTCGAAACGTCGTGTCGTCAGCGCATCGAATATCTGACCCTGCCGCTGGAAGGTTCGCCTCTCCCCATGCCCACACCGGTCCCCGTTACAGTGGGGGGTGCCACCGTTTTTGCATTGCCCGTGGAACACTTTGAAGAACTCTAAACAGGAGTATGCCTCATGAAGATGATCATCCTCATTCTAAAAGACCATGACTCAGACGCCGTGACGCAATCTCTCACGTCTGCTCAGTATCGTGTAACGCGTGTCGCATCCACCGGCGGATTCCTGCGTAGTGGCGTGGTAACTCTCCTTCTGGGCGTGCTGGATGAACGCATCGAAGCCGCGCTCGAACTCATCCGCAGCAAGCTGCCGCCGCTTCCCTCCGGCGAACGACGCGCTACGATCTTCGTCGTGCCGGTGGAACGGTTCGAACAGGTCTAGCCGGGAACAAAATCCTCCCTGTTTCAGTTATAGCATCCAAGCGGAGACACCGAGATGTCATCTCTGTGTCTCTGTTCTTTTATACGGGTACAAGCACGACCAACTTCCCATTTGCCGGACGATGTAAATCGATGAAAATCACCTTGCTGCCTACAACTTTATATTGAAGAGGAACGAATGAACAAACATATCCGCCCCATCGCTGTCTTATTGGTTTTAGCCATGGCCACCCTGGCCTGTGCCCTGCCATTTGGAGGCAGTGAGAGCCCTGCACCCACCGGGGATGATGTTGCCACCGCTGTAGCGTTGACGATGCAAGCCCTCACAACGGTCCCGGATGCAGGGACAACATCCACACCAGAACCCGAAGCGCCGGGTTTTCTCCCGCATGCGCTGTACTTTATGAACAACGACAGCGTCGGCAATGCACAGATCTTCCGTCTGGGGACAGATGGGAAAACGCTGACCCAGATCACATCCGAGCCGACCGCCGTCAATTCCTATGGCGTCTCGCCAGTGGATGGAAGTGTAGCCTATGTTGCCAACAACCAGCTCCTGCTGATCAATGCCGACGGCTCCGGCCGCCGCATGTTGGCCGATGGCGGGCCGGTGGATACGAACAATCCGTTCCTCACCAGTCTTACCAGCCCTGTCTTCTCGCCGGATGGGCAGATACTTGCCTACAGTTACAAGGGATTGATCTTATACAGCCTTCCTACGGGTGCGTCGAATATCGTTCTACAGGAGATCGGACCAGACCCCGTCACTGGGACAGATGCCCCGCTCAGAATGTTCATCCCACAGAAATATTCCCCTGACGGGACAAAGATCCTTACCACAGTCGCCATCCCCTACAGCGACGGGATCTCAGCCGGGATCTATACCATTGCGTCTGACTCGCTTACCATGCTCAGCGGTGGAGACGGCGCCAGGCTGTGCTGCGGTCAACAAGCCTGGACGTCCGATAGCTCTGCATTGTTTGTCGGCATCTCCAGCATGGGGATGTTCAGTTCCGGTCTGTGGCGGGCAGACGCCGCCTCCGGCAACCTGACCACCCTGCTTCCCTCCGAAGCGGGCGGTGGAAACTACAACTTCGCCAAAGATCCCTATCTGGCCCCCGATGGTCAACTGTATTTCTTCTTTGCCACGGCACCTGCTCCAGATGGGTTTGCCAACCGCAGCCCGTTGCAGATCGTCCGTTCTGGGCCCGATGGCGTAACCGGGCGAACGGTCCTGCGCTCTGAAACGTTCGCAGCCCTGAACGAAGCATTGTGGGCACCCGATGGTAGTTTTGTCATCACCGCCGTCGCTCCTTCGGATACGGTCTATGCTGGCGGCCTGGTTGAACTGTATTATACAGACTCCGCCCGCGGCGTGGTTTCCCTGCTGCCGTTCGGTCAACAGTTGAAGTGGGGACCGTAGCCCTTAACCCAGCACAAAATTATCGATCAGCCTTGTCTTTCCAAAGTACACCGCCATGGAAAGCAAGGCTTTTCCTTTTATTTCAACCAGCTCTTCGAGCGTGTCATAATCGGCACAGGAAACATACTGTGGCTCGGCAAGAGGCTCGCTTGACAGCACTTCCTTCATCTTTGTCCGTATTTTCTCTGCATCCCGTTCGCCTGCTTCATATAGTTCCCTGGCTGCGCTCAGGGAACGGAAGAGCACCGTGGCTCCCTTGCGCTGTTCAGGGTCGAGGTATACGTTACGGCTCGACATGGCCAGCCCATCCGCTTCACGCGTCGTCGGGCAGACGATGATCTCGAGTGGAAAGTTTAGGTCCCGTACCATCTGACGAATGACGGCAACCTGCTGTGCATCTTTTTGACCGAAATAAGCCTTGTGCGGCTGGACAGCGTTAAACAACTTGGCGACCACCGTAGTTACGCCTCGGAAGTGCCCCGGTCGCATGGCGCCCTCGAGCGGCTTGGTCATCGCTTCGACCTCCACCCAGGTCTGATACCCTTGTGGATACATCACCTCGGCTGTGGGCGTCCAGAGCAGGTCGGTATACGGTTCGATCAGCTTCACATCCCGATCGAGATCGCGCGGATAACGGGAAAGATCTTCCTTGGGACCGAACTGGGTTGGGTTCACAAAGATCGATACCACCACATGATCGCATTCTTCATGCGCACGGCGAATGAGGGAGAGATGTCCCTCGTGCAGGTAGCCCATGGTAGGCACAAGCCCCACCGTCCCTGTGAAAGAGAGGCGGGCAGGGCGCAGGTCAGAGAGAGAAACTACGGTATGCATACACGAAACAATCCTTATTGCTAGCCTAGAAAATCTGTGCTAAACTTACGGTACA